>JADYZI010000066.1 GCA_020853255.1 Acidobacteriota bacterium | reverse complement strand
AGTCGGTCTTCCCTTCTTTCTGAAAATCGGTGAACGAATAGGATTCGGGTTCTTGTTTGACAAGCCAGTAGTTCATAGGTTTTGTTCAGCAGATTCGTCGATATTTTGCCTCATAAAAGGCCAAAATACCATGAGCGATCAACCCGGACGCAGCGGCGAAGAGCAAAACACGTCCATAGGAACTACTCGAAAGGGTATAAAGTGCCGCATCGAGTCCAATAGATCCATTAATCCCGGTCCAAGCCGCCGTAATAAAAAAATATCCAATTATGACCAAAATGACCGCTCGTGCGGAAAACGCCAACACGCCGAGGATGGTTATAAGCACCAGGTGCAAACCACCTATTTCCCAGGCTCGATAGCTTTCACGATACTTGCCGGTAAAGCCAACATAGCATTCGTGTAACCCAGCCCCAATTACGCCAAGTCCGATCAGGAAAAGCAGTCCGGTCCCAAATATCGGGATGGCAAGCAAAACAGCGACAAGCGCCTCCTGAGCCTCTCCCGACGCGGGTGGAAGACGCAAGGCCAAGACCTTCTCGAACGCGGTGAAGGCCAGAACCAAATACACAACGCCCGTCGCAACCGAAAAGCCCCTTTTGGTATAACCAAGCCAGCCGCCGCCCGCATCGTCAACATCGGCGACACCGCGAAGAATATTCCAGATCGCATGCCCGGCCGCGCCTACGATGAAAGCAAGAAGCAGAATTCGGCCAAACGACTGTTTTGCGATAACCCCAAGCGCCCCAGAGGCATCAGTCAATTGTCCTTCGGGCAGGCCGACAGCAAGCATTACCGCAAGTGCACCGATGACGATAAACAGAACGCCCTTGACAACGAATCCAAAGCGGGCGAGTTTCTTGAAGATCGGCCGTCGAACCACCGCTTCAGCCGCTTCAACTGACTTTTCCGCCGTTGACGCCATACCCGGCGATCTTATCTCACACTCTGATCAACCCTTCTTTTGAGCCGCAACCGCTTTCTTGTTCAGCCATTTGGCCCAGCGTTCAATAAATGGTCGGACAGGTTTGAATATTTTTGCCCGCAAACTTCCCTCGTTCTGCTTTTCATTCCAGGCGCGCAGGTTCTTTTCCGAATATTGCCGGATCTGCGGCTCAAGATTCTGTTTCTTTACGGAATGCCGCAGAGTCAAATAGTAATGCTGCCCGACCAGCATGAAGATCAGGCCCGCGATGTTGCTTTTGAACGAGGTTTTCGCCATCCAGCGTTTTGCAAAGCCTTCGGTAGGCTGCAGCAGGGCTCCCATGGACATCTCCAGCCAGGCTCCCTGATTTCCCTGTTTTGGGTGATAGAGTCCCGGCAGATCGCCTTTCATGGGTGTATCCAGGTTCTTGAGCCGCGGATCGTTGATAAAATCCACAAGGCGGATCCGCTCGAGCCCTCGAATTTGTTCCGTTGGAAGAAAGTCCACCGCCTTTTCAATGTTCTCTACCGCACTCTTGGGCAAAGTCAACGAGGCCCGATTCTCGATCTTGATCTTTGTTATCTTTGCGGCCTTTTGTCCCGCAGTTTGTATAGGCATAGCTGTTATAGAATTGTAATTCGTTGTGAGTTATTAGTAAATTCCGCCACTCAACTGTTGCAGATAAGCCACACGAAGTAGAGGACCTTCTCTGAAAAGAGCGAGAAATACACGCCTCCAGCAGCCGGATCATCTGCCGTGCCGTGGCACGATGATTGTTGTACGTTGGTTGTGAACCAGACCACCATTAGAAAACGGGTCAAGATCAACGGCGTTGGACTGCATACCGGCGTCGAGGTAAACCTGGAGCTTAGGCCGGCACCTGAAAACACCGGCTATATCTTCGTCAGAACCGATCTGGACAATTTTGAGCTGCCCGCGTCAGTCGAATATGTATCGCACTGCTCTTACGCGACAACTCTGATGCGGCGCGGCGTTGTGCTTTCGACATGCGAACATCTGTTGTCGGCCCTGCGCGGTTCGGGCATCGATAATGTGTTTATTGATCTTGATAATATCGAGATCCCGATCCTTGATGGTTCAAGCGAGGATTGGGTCGAGTTGATCGGCAAGGCGGGCGTGAAAGAGCTAGTCGCTCCAAGGCGACTGTTGAAAGTGCTGGAGCGGGTTGAGGTCAATGAAGACGGACGGCGGATGTCGATCGAGCCCTCAAATCGTTTCGAAATAGAGTGCATCATCGACTTCCCGCATCCATTCATTAAGCGCCAGGCGTTCCATTTCATAATGGAAAACGGCTCATTTGGAAAACAGATCGCGTCCGCCCGTACATTTGGCTTTACGCACGAGATCGAGATGCTTCGAAAAGCGAACCTGGCGCTCGGCGGCTCACTCGACAACGCAATCGTTTTAACAGCTGATGGAATGCTGAACGAAACTCCGCTCCGGTTCGACGATGAATTCGTCCGCCACAAGATCCTCGACATCATAGGCGACGTTGCCCTCCTCGGCATGCCGGTTCAAGCCAAAATAACCGCCGAAAAAAGCGGCCACGCCGTGCATGCCGCTTTGATGAGTAAATTGCTGAAAACTGAAAGTGCTTGGGAGATCGTCTAAACCACAAAGTCGGTCCCGTAAGGTCCCATAACGGTGTAAGGTCAGCGGACAGCTATCAGATTAGAGCCGTCCTCTGGACTTCAAATATTAATACGGCCCACGATTCGATCCATGATCAGACGGACCAGACCTTGCATGGTTAAGGCTAACTTTTCCAATCCGGTGTATGGAACGTACCATCCTTATCTACCCGTTGATAAGTATGCGCACCAAAGTAATCCCGCTGTGCCTGGATCAGGTTTGCCGGCAAGCGCTCAGAGCGAAATGCCTCAAAGTACGCGAGGCTTGACGAAAGGCACATTGACGGAACGCGACTTTCTGAGAACCGGCCGACCGTAACATGCCAGTCCTTGCTCGTGCGGTGCAGCACCTCAGCAAAGCTGTCATGAAGGGCCAAGTTCGGTAGGTTCGGGCTTTCGATGTATGCTTGCTGCATTCCGTCAAGCAGGGCCGAGCGGATTATGCAGCCTCCGCGCCAGATGCGCGCGATCTCCGCCAGATCCAAGCCGTAATCTTTCTCCGCCGAGGCTGACTGAAGAAGCGCGAGCCCTTGGGCGTAAGTCGTAATGAAAGCTCCAAGCAGGCTGTTCCGGAGTTGTTCCAGCGAGGCATCAAAATCTTCATGGAATTCCTCGCGAACCTCTTTGCTCCGCGAATGTCCGAGGCCTCGATCCACTGAATGCCGAGCGTCGGCCATTTGCTCGTCATCGAGCATTGCTGTCGGTTCCTGACTAGCGGTCGCCGCGGCGTCAGCGCTCGCCCTAGCAGCCTTCGCATCGTGCTGCGGCTCGCTGGTCACGACCTGGCCGGGCGACCGCATCTGTTCCGCTCCCGATGCCGGAGGGCTGCCGAACTTTCGTGAGACAAGGATGCGCGTTTCCTTCTGCGCCGATATCTGGCGCATCGAGACCGCAGAGTCGATCGTCGGTATCGGCACACCAAAATCCATCGCCGCCTGCGAGGTCCATTTGCCGGTTCCCTTCTGCGCAGCTTTGTCCAGGACCAACTCGACCAATGGCTTGCCGGTTTCAGCATCGATCTTCGCCAACACCTCCGCGGTGATCTCGATCAGGAACGAATTGAGTTCAGTGTCATTCCAGGCGGCAAAGGTCTCGCTCATCTGCTTGTAGTCCATTTTCAGAATACGAAGCATAAAATCGTAAGTCTCGGCAATTATTTCCATCAGGCCATACTCGATCCCGTTATGGACCATTTTGACGAAATGGCCAGCCCCGGCCGGCCCAATGTAGGTGACACACGGCGAGCCATTCACCTTTGCCGCAACAGCCTTGAGGATTTCTTCGATCCGGACATAGAACTCCCGCCGCCCGCCAGGCATAATGCTGGCGCCGTGCCGCGCCCCCTCTTCGCCGCCGGAAATGCCGATGCCCATAAATCCGACGCCCTTTTCCGCCAGGCGCTTTTCACGTATCTCGGTATCTGTAAAATGTGAGTTTCCGCCGTCTATGATCAGGTCATTTTCGTCGATCAACGGCAGCAGATCGTGTATAACCGAATCGACTATCGGGCCCGCCGGAACGAGCAGCATGATATTCCTTGGTGAATCGAGCTTCGCCAAAAAGCCCGCGATGTCGTCTCCGGTATGGACCGGCATTCCCTTTCCCTCTTCAAGCAGCAAGCGGCGCTTGTCGGCGTCAAGGTCATAACCCACACCGGCTATACCGTGCTCAGCTACGTTAAGAAGAAAATTGCGCCCCATCGTCCCGAGACCTATCATTCCGAATTTCGCTTTCATAAATACAATTATAGATACGAAAACGCCCGGATTGCGAGCGCTCGGACCAGCCTGTTCTAGGCTTACTTAAAATTTGCAGCGTTCCATACTGCCTTTTGCGTCGCAGGTTTTCGCGGCTTCGTTCTTCTGTTGCGTGCTCACTGTTCCGGCTTCGCCACCACGAAAAGCGCGGATCAAGAAACGAAACACACGAATCAGAAATCCTCAGTTAGATCCCGAACGCTCTTTGAACAAACCCTGGCAAACTGATCTAATCCTCAATGCCCGAGTTGCTTGACATAGCCCGCTTTCAAATTCTTTTCTATCTCGTCATGCAGTTCCGTCTGGCCGTCTGGGTCCGTTTCGGCTTGTTTGAATATCCATTTCGCGCATTTCCCGCAAAGCATATAGCAGATCAATACCTTATGTTCGCGATAGATGAATGCATTGAGCGACAATGAGTCCTGTCCTTTGAACTTCATCGTCTTAACTGCCTTGCCGCAGCCGGGACACTTATCGCCATTGTAAAACCATCTCGACTTCACGGCGCTGCCGCCAAATCGCATCTGCGATTGAAAGAAAAGCTGGTCCATCATCTCGTTGATCTCATCTCTCGTCATAGATAATTAGATCGATCCGTCGGAAATACCGGTTTGCTCCGCGTTCGTGAAGGTAATACACTGCGATAATCCTATGTTATCACTGCTTGAGGCGATTCGCCCGACAACCCTTATCCGATCGGCAAAATTGATCGATCATCTCAGACTCGACATCACGATCGCCAGCGAAACTTTCCAACACACTGGCAGCTTTAAATTCCGTGCGGCCTATAATTTGGCTCTGAAACTGCCGAACGATCGCTTACTGACGGCGTCGTCTGGAAATTTCGGGCAGGGGCTTGCATACTCCGCCAAGCTTCTGGGAAAACAATGTACCGTCGTTATGCCGGCAACATCGGCGCAGGTAAAGATCGATGCCGTGCGCGGTTATGGAGCGGCGGTCGATCTGATAGATACAAAAACGGTCGGTCGAACCGAACGAATTGAACAATTGCGCAACGAAATGCCCGATGCCTACATCGCCAGCCCGTATGATGACCAATTTGTTATCGACGGAAACGCAACGCTCGGACACGAGCTATTGGGCGAGAATTTCGATGCGATAGTCGTCCCCATCGGCGGCGGCGGCCTCATCTCAGGAACTATCCAGGCACTAAAATTAGGTTCGCTCGCGACATCGACATTATCAAACGCAGAGACGCAGAGACGCGGAGAATCTGAGCCTCAGCGTCTCAGCGACTCTGCGTTGAAGGTTGATTCATCAGGCCCAGCGATCTTCGGTGCCGAACCGCTTCTCGGCAACGACGCCGCCCGCTCGTTCCGCTCCGGCCAACTCACCGCCAACGAGACTGAACCAACGACAATAGCCGACGGCGCAAGAACACTTTCCCTCGGCCGCCTGAACTGGCCGATCATTCGCGACGGAGCGGAAGATATTATTGAAGTTTCAGATGAAAGGATCACCGAAGCCGTAAGACTTTACTTCGCCCTTGCAAATCTAAAATGCGAACCGACTGGCGCGCTCAGCCTTGGTGCGATACTCGAAAACAAAGAAGGGTTTCGCGGCCAAAAAGTCTGCCTGATCGTCAGCGGCGGCAACGTCGATTCGGATGTTTACAGGAAGCTGATCTAATTATCGGCTGTTTGCAACCCAATGCCGAAACCCGCGCGCAAGTAAGGTCTTAATGCCTATGTTGAAGGCGGCTCCCTCCCTCAAACGCCCGCTTCTGCAACTTCCATCATCTTTTGGTCATTTTCGCTTTGGACGTAATCGCAAGGCTTTTAAGATAAGGGCTTCTTCGCCGTTCGGATATCTGATAGGACTTCCGCTGTTGTAGTCGTAAACACTCCAATTGATCTTGTTTCTGCGCGTCGTCCGGCTAAATGCCTTACCGAAATTTTTGATCGACCGGTCATCTTTGACCGATTCCGGCGCAAAAGGCCAGCCGGTGACGTATCTCCAATGCGAAAGGTAAAACTCGCGGCCGGGCTGATTCCGTTTCATCCATTCATTGACCTTTCGAAATTTCGCATCCAAATACTTCTCATTCAATCTCACGTTTGAGAATTTCACTGCCCATTTATCGTCGTCGGCCATCTTGCCTTCCAGGTTCGGCAAGGTCGTCGGGAACGCGATCAACGAAGGTCTTTTTGAGAAACTATGCTGAAGCAGAAAAACATCGATCGCCTCGGGAAGCTGCCACTGAGCTATTCGGGCAGCGATGCCGATGTTTCGATCGTTTTTGGGAACGTATAATTCGGCGATCCGATCAGTAGTGGCGGCGGTCAGATAGATCATTCGCTTCGCGTCCGACCTTCTGATACTTGCCACGGCTTTTTCAAAATAGATGTTCCGGGCGGCAATCTCGCCGTCTACCGGATAACCGACCAGAAACCGGACATTCGCACCTTGCGACTTAAAATGCTCCGCAAATTTGCCCCAAAACTCGGCCTGCAGATCGGCAAATTCCGGCAACGGCGTCGAGGTAAATGTGAGGATGACTCCAAGCCCGGCTTTTCGGCACCATTCAACCGCCGAATCGACTGCGGCAAGTTTTGTCTGATCAAATGTATCGTCAGGCTTGAAGACTTCCCTCACCGACACATAGAACTGAACGTGATCGATTCCCTGTCGCGCGATCCATTCAACGTCTTTCTCGCTGAACCACTTGGGATCGGCATACGTCCATCCTTCGATTGGCATATTCGTCCAGTGATTCAATGTCACGCCTTGCTTAAACGTGAAACGGCCCTTTCCCTGCGGAAAAACGCTGATAGAAAAGACCAGGACGGAAAGAATTGTCAGAAATATTTTCAAGGCCTTCCCCGACATGTTGAACTCGAATCGTGTTATCTCAGTTCCTCGACAAACGTCACGCGGTTTATCTCGTGCAGTGTCGTCAGGCCGGCGAAGACCTTTTTTACCGCCGATTCGCGCAATGATGAGAGGCCGTCTTTTTCGGCCTGGCGGCGAATTTCGGAACCGGGGCGGCGGGCGATGATCATTTCGCGCACCGTGTCGGTCATGTCCAAAAGTTCGTGGATCGCCGTTCGGCCGCGATATCCAGTGTGATTGCACGCATCGCAGCCAACGTTTCGGAAAAGTGTGCGGCCATCGATAGCCTCTGGCGGTAGGCCTGATTCGTTGAGTTCCTCAATGCTCGGCTGATACGACCGTTTGCACGTCGGGCACAATTTGCGAACGAGCCGCTGTGCCAATACGCAGTTCAGCGCCGCAACGAAGTTATACAGATCGACCTGCATATTCAGGAATCGACCTATAACGTCGATAACGTTATTCGCGTGGACGGTCGTGAAAACCAGATGGCCCGTCAAAGCGGAGTTGATGGCGATCTGGGCCGTCTCTTCGTCACGTATCTCACCGACCATCACTTTGTCCGGATCGTGGCGCAGAATTGAACGCAAACCGCGGGCAAACGTTAGTCCCTTTTTCTCATTTACCGGAATCTGCATGATTCCCTGAAGCTGATATTCGACCGGGTCTTCGATGGTGATGATCTTGTCTTCTTCGTTGCGGATCTCGTTCAAGGCACCGTAAAGCGTGGTCGTTTTACCCGAACCGGTCGGCCCCGTTACAAGTACCATTCCATAAGGCTCTTTGATATAGAGCCTAAACCGTCGAATGTCTTCCGGGTCAAATCCGACAACGTCGAGGCTGAGATTCTTGAATTCTTCCGATATCTGTTCCTTGTCCAAAATACGGATAACGCAGTTCTCGCCGTATGCTGCCGGCAGGATCGAGACACGAAAATCGACCGTTCGCCCCTTGTATCGAACACGGAAACGTCCGTCCTGCGGGATTCGCCGTTCGGCGATATCGAGTTCAGACATTACCTTGATACGCGATATCAAGGTCTGGTGAAAAGCCATATCGATCGGATCGACCTTCTGGTAAAGCGCTCCGTCGATGCGAAATTTCACCCGAAGATCGCGGTCGCCGGCTTCGATATGAATATCCGACGCACGCGATTCCATCGCATTGTAAACTACGGTATCGACCAGTTTGATGATCGGCGACATATCCGAATCCGTAGCCAGCCGGTCGAGGTCCAACACCTCTTCACCCTGATCGGTTTCCTTGACAAGCGAGATCTTGAAAGTCGATGCCGCCTCCTGCAAAACGCGCTGTGTGGCGTCGCCCTTTTTCAGAACGACGTCGATCGCGCCCTGCGTCGCGATATAGGGGACGATCCTCACGTTAAGCACGTTCTCAAGTTCGTCCAGCCGTTCAAGGTTTGTCGGATCGGCCATGGCGGCGTGAAGATCGCGGCCTTCGCGTTTGAGCGGTACGAAATGGCTGCGAAGCATTAGATCCACCGGAATTTTCGCCAACTCTTCATAATCGATCGGTGACGGCTGATCGCCAGGCAGGAGGTCGATATACGGTAGCCGGTAGCGGCGGGCAAGCTGTTTTGCCTCGACGACCTCAGGCGGCTCGTTGTCGAGAAATGATGCGACCTCGATCTTTGGTGAAGAGGCGTTGACGGTTGCAGTATCGGTTCTTTTATCCATTACAACTCCAAAACTAATGGCGGCCGCTCATTGGCCCGGACGAGATCATCTGAATGATCGGCAGATAGATAGCAAGCAGAATAACGACCACCACACCCGCCATTACAAGAAGGATCAGCGGTTCAAGAAGCGTGGTCAATTGTTCCAACCTGACCTCGGCCTCGGCGTCGTAGAAAGCCGCGACCTCGTCGAGCATTTCACGCAGGCTTCCAGATTTTTCACCGATCCCGATCATATCCAGCGCAAGTTCGGGCAGCCAGTTTGCTTGCTGAAGTGCCTCCGAAAAGCCCCTTCCCTCGCGTATCATGGCAGAAACCCCCAAGCTTCGCTGTCTTAGATCAAGGTTATTCAAGGCCTCAGATGCAATGTCCCACGAATCAGGGACGGTAATACCGCCCGACAGCAGCGTCGAAAGCGAGCGCGAAAGCTGTGAGGTCGCCATGTTCCGGATCAACACGCCACCAACCGGGATCCGCAGCAGAAAACGGTGCAGCATCGTTCTGCCCCGCAGCGTGCGAAACCAGATATACACGGCTGTCCCGCCGACTAGCAAAAGTGGCGCAAGCCACCATATATTGCCCACAACCAAATTTGAGAGCCCGATCACAAGGACCGTAACGGTCGGCAGGCCTCGCTGCGAATTGAGGGCGGTGAACAAGTTCGACATCCGCGGAATGATGTAAAGCGTCAAAAACGCGATCATTCCCGCCGCGGCCACCAGAAGAAACGCAGGATAGGCCAAAGCACCACGAAGTTTTCGTGCGATACCAACGCTTCGGCGCAGATAGTCGACGAATCGAAGCAATACATCGTCCAAGGCCCCGCTCTTTTCGCCCGCAAGCAGGGACGCAGTGTAGATCTTTGGAAATATCCCCTGCGCTTCAAATGCCTCCGACAAAGGTATGCCGCTCTTGATCTTTTCCTCTACGTCGGCAAGCACTTCGCGGAGGTTCGATGAACCGGAGCGCGTTTTTAGAAGTCCTATCGCCTGCAAAACAGGGATACCGGCGCGAAGCAGGGCCGATAATTGTTGATTGAACAGCAGAAAATCGGCCTGTTTCACTCGCCGCTTACTACTTGCACCGCCGAACGGCAACAGTTTTGATACGCCGCCTTCAGCATCCGAGATATTAAAGACACGAAAGCCCTCTTTCTCGAGCTGAAAGCGGGCATCATCGGCGGCCGCGGCCTCGACTATGCGGGTCACGATCTCGCCGGAAGGCGTTCCTAATCGGCAAATATATTCTGACATCAGCTATTTAGGGATCTGGGCGCAATTGTCCTTTAATGCACCGATAATGATGATAACACGCGGCGGGCCGCAAAAAGTTGCGGCCATTGATAATGATAGCCGACTCCGGGTACTGCAAACAACCAATTTGATGCCCGCTACATCGAAGAATTTATCTTGCGGAAACGAGGACCTGTCACCTAATATACAAAGCGTTCCCCACGGAGCTAAATATGGCTGTACCAGTCAGAATCTTCCCCGGCCCCTTCAGGTCACTGTTGCGGCTGTCGCTAGTTGTTCTTCTGTACGCACTTTTGGCTGGGATCGCCATCGGGCAAACGCCTGAAGCCACGCCGCCAAAGGTCGAGAAGATAAGGACCGATCTTGTCAGCCTAACCCTCACCGTTACAGACCTTTACGGAAGATATGTTTCCGGCCTTACTAAAAAGGCATTTACGATCGTGGATAACGACCAGGAGCAGGAGATCACGTATTTCAGCGACGCCGATGCCCCTGTTTCGGTGGGTGTCCTTTTCGATGTTTCGGGCTCGATGAGCGGTGATAAGATCGTTAAGGCGCGAAATGCCCTGAAACGGTTCATCGCAACCAGCCATCCGTCAGACGAGTATTTCCTGATCGCGTTCAACAGCCGGGCTCAACTTTTGATGGACCGGACACGCGACGGCGAGGCCCTGCTCCAAAAACTTACGCTTGTCGAACCGCGACAAAACACTGCTTTGTACGATGCGGTCTATCTTGGGCTTGAGCGTGTGACCCGCGGCTCACATCAAAAAAGGGCCCTGTTGGTCATTAGTGACGGCCAGGACAATGCTTCACGATATAACTTTGGCGAGGTCCGGCGGTTGATGAAGGAATCTGATGTTGTGACCTATGCAGTTGGCATAATCGACGCCGGCGACATCGGCAGTCCGCAAGGGATGCAGGGACAGGCGTTCCTCGACGAACTTACATCGGTTACAGGCGGAAAGTCATTTTATCCCACAAGCAATGTCGAAATGGATGAGATCTTTGAGCGAATAGCACTTGAGCTCAGGCACCAATATTCGATCGGCTACACGCCCTCGGATTTCCAGCCGGACGGAAAATGGCGTAAGGTTAAAGTTAAGGTAAAACCCCCGCGTGGTTTACCGCGTCTAACCGTCCGTGGCCGTGAAGGTTACTATGCAACACCGGCCTCGGATTTCAAGTGAGATTATGAAACGGGTCTTTTTTGTATCGATCGTAAGTGTGATCGCATCGATGGTCTTTGTCGGATATTATTCTCGCCCTGCTGCGGGCCAGGCCTCGGAATCTGCCCGCTCGGCCATCCGGGCAACACCTACGCCAACGCCGCTCCCGATCAAAGAGGAAGAAGGCATAATAACAGTTGAAACAGAACTCGTTAACCTGAACGTAAAGGTTGTCGACCGAAACAACCGGCCCGTCAGCGGCCTTCGCGAGGGTGACTTCAAAATTTTTGAGGACGGGACCCCACAGCAGATCGGGTTCTTTTCGTTTTCTGAGGTACCGACCAACTATGGCCTGGTCATCGATAATTCGGGTTCGCTTCGCAAGCAGCTTGAACAGGTAATAGAAGCCGGAAAGATCCTGGTCAATGCAAATCGTCCCGCGGATGAAGCAATGATCATCCGCTTTATTAGCCGCGATAAGATCACGATCGAGCAGCCTTTCACCTCAAACAAGACCGATTTAAATGATTCGCTGGACAATCTCTTCATCGAAGGCGGACAAACTGCCATTATTGATGCTGTCTACCTCGCGGCTGAGAAAGTCAGCGAATACAAGATCGATCGCGGCAAAGACGACCGCAAACGGCGGGCGCTGATCGTCGTTTCTGACGGCGAAGACCGCGACAGCTACTATTCGGAAGCACAGCTTTTTGAGATGCTCCGTGAAAGCGATGTCCAGATCTATGCTATCGGCTTTGTGAAAGACCTGAGCAAGGATGGTGGATTTATTTCTAAGAGTCCCCAGAACAAGGCGAAAGGCTTCCTGCAGCGATTGGCCGACGAAACGGGCGGCAGGGCATATTTTCCCGAATCAACGGCTGATCTCGCCGGTATTGCAAGGGAAATCGGATCTGAGCTGAGAATGCAGTATTCGATCGGTTATATTCCATCGAATGATCGCAAGGACGGCACGTTCCGAAATATAAAGGTCGTCGTCAACGATGGCCCGAACAAACAGAAACGAATCCCCATCACAAAGGCTGGCCGCGTTGCCGACAACGACGGCTCCGGTCCGCCAAAGACTGCCGCAACCAAGCAAAAATGAAGCAATTGAGAAAGGATAGGTGACCGGGCGAAATTCGCTGATTCTTAAACCTTGACGCGAATTAGACCTATTCCGGCACAGACCCCGATATTTTCTTGCGTGTCGTTTCCCCAGTTTCAAGGACCGATATGCCCATCGGAACCTCGTCGTGGGGGCGAGGAATAACGTGTACACCGGTGACAGTTCCGATCCGGCGCGCCGCCGCCGCTCCGGCATCAACTGCCGCCTTCACGGCCCCGACCTCACCGCGAACAATCGCCGTGACCAGCCCCGCATCGACCTTTTCATAGCCGACCAGCTTTACATCGGCGGCCTTGACCATTGCATCGGCTGCCTCGATCATTGCCACCAGGCCCATACATTCGATCATTCCAAGTGCTTGCATATTTCGTTGCCGGCCTGACGCGGCGAAAACCTCTTTGAGACTACTGAAGATATAGTGCCAAGGCGACCAAAAGAGCCGCTATCACGGTCAACACGACCGCCGCAATGATAAATGTGCCTGACAGCGAGCTGCGCTCGATGTACTCAACCTCCGGGACCTTCCTAACCCTCGTACGCGGCCGTCGAATCGTCTCTGTCGCGGCACGCGGGAAGACCTCGGTCTTTGCTGCCGGCATCGGTGGGCGGTCGGGGCTTCCCGATGGGGCCAGTACGGGTGGCGGCTCAGGATCTCGAAATGCCTGCATCGGTTCCGTTGACGGCAAATTGCCGTTCAGGAGTTCAGGGTCCGGTTTAATGATCGCGGGCGGCGGCGGGGCCACATCGATCGACTCGCCGCAATTGTAGCAAAAGGCTGATCCCTCGCGCACATCCGCGCCGCATCCCTCGCAAACTATCTTTTGGGTTGTCGGTTTGACCATCGCTACCCGGCGATCTATTTTGATCTGATGGCACTGAGCAGCCCTTTGACCGCCTCGGCCGTTTCGTTCGCACGCTTTGGCACGAATTTCGCCCCACCGGTTTCCTTTACTAACCTATCGACGATCTTGTGAGAAAACTTTTCGTCAAACAGCCCAAGAACAAAAATACGCGCTTTGGCGTCTTTTGCCGACTTTATCGCTTCGTCAAGCGATGTGACGCTTTGCCGCTCGTCACCATCTGTAATAAACACAAGCACACGCTGCCGCTCTCCATCGGCGCTTGCGTGATTTGCCATGTATCTCGAGGCTGCCAGTACCGAGTCCAAAAGCGCTGTTGGGCCGGCTTCGATGTACATATTGTCGGCCGCGTCCTTAAGCCCGACTTTTTCCCGCGTCATCTCTTGCCGCAGAACGATCTTAGGCGTATCAACGAATGTCACGAGGAACGCCTCATCGCCGGGCCCGAGGCCGTCAATTACCGAATGCGTTGAGCTCTGGACCCGCTCGAAGATCGTTCGGAAGGAGCCTGAGTTATCAACGACAATTCCGGCACTGATCGGCGTCGCAGGCTGGCTCGGGGACGCTTGTTCCTGGCCAGAACCAGCCACAACCAAGGCGAGCAACATTGCCGAAACGATCGCAAATTTCATGATCGGGCCGTTAGGCCTTTGCAAAAACATCCTTCTCGTTCCCTAGATCGCGGGCCGCGGGTGTCAAGATCGTTTTTGAAGTTATATAGATCTTCGCCCCCTTTTCAACCGCAGCCCTGACATCGGCCTCACGGACAAAATCGACAGGTTCCGGCCTTGAGCCATTGTCTGATTGCGGCCGTAGTTCATGAATAACGGTCTTGACCGGCGTTTCCGCCGCCGGAGCTGTGGCGGCCGGTTGTGTCGGCGCGACCCCAGCCAGCTTTTTCGTCAAAAAGCTATCTACGATCGCCGCGATCTGATCGCGTTTTGGCATCGGCCTTGACGGCGCCGGCTGAATCGCGTTTGGTACTCCAGCCCGCCGCCGCAAAACCGGTTTCGTCTCGAATGCAACGCGCTTAATATCCATCAGATGGATCGGCGAGACATTGTCCGAGGTCACGTTCCCTCCCCATGAACCGCAGCCGAGAGTCATTGAAGGCGTCAAGTCCGTTGAAAGTCCGATCGCCCCGTGCGTCGTCGGAGAATTGATCACAACACGCGAAGCCGGCATTTGCTTACCGTAACGGATCGCAGCATCGCGACTCTGCGTATGCATGCCCGCCGTATGCCCCATCCCGCCAAATTTCAAGACTTCCTCGCACCGGTTGGCTCCCGCTTCGATGCCATCGACCACAAAATACGCCAGCATCGGCGAAAGTTTTTCGATCGACCATG
The DNA here is from genome assembly GCA_020853255.1 of Acidobacteriota bacterium. The sequence goes on along the minus strand of JADYZI010000066.1, from coordinate 7,746 downwards.
GAAAATCGCGTCCGACGCCGCCGCAGTCGGCCAGCAGGCAGCGTGTACCTGATGGTATTGAGACGCCCGCAAGATTCGCTATAAAATCAGCGGATTTGCCGACAATGGCAGGGTTCAAGGTCCGCTGCGGCGTAAGCAGGATTGCCGCGACCATATCGGACTCGGATGAAGTTAGGAAATGTCCACCCTGGAGTTTGAACTGTTCGCGTACCTTATCGCTGACCGGAGCATCTACAACAACGGATTGTTCAGACGCACAGATCGTACCATTATCAAAGCAGGTTCCGGTAAGAATATCCGCAACGGCCTTTTCAATATTTGCCGTTCGTTCGATGAACACCGGCACATTGCCCGGGCCAACGCCAAATGCAGGTTTGCCTGAAGAATACGCTGCACGCACAAGGCCGATGCCGCCGGTTGCCAGGATCACCGCCGTCTTTTTGTGCCGCATCAACTCCTCGGTCCCATCGATCGTCGATGTTGTTAGGCATATCACTGCCTCGGCCGGAAGACCGTGCTTTACGCCCGCCTCGCGCATTATGCGGGCTGTTTCGGCAATGCACCGTGCGGCCGATGGGTGCGGGGAGAGGACGATCGTGTTCCGTGACTTGATCGCAATGATTATTTTGAAAATGGCTGTCGAGGTAGGATTGGTCGACGGGATAATGGCCGCAACGACCCCGCGGGGCGACGCTATCTCAACGATGCTGTCCGTTTCCGCAACAACGCCAACGGTCTTGAGGCCGCGAAAATAGTTCCAGACATCCTCGGCCGCAAAACGATTCTTTTCCTTCTTATCTTCAGCTTTGCCAAAACCCGTTTCCTCATGCGCAAGTTGGCCAAGCCGGGCCGAATCCGCGAGAGCCGCCGCCGCCATGGCACCGCAGATCTCGTCTATCCGATCCTGGTCGAGCTTCGCGACAGCGGAGGCGGCCCTATGGGCGGCCTCCACGGCGTCGCGAGCTTGCTGCTGGGAAATGAGGTCTTTGTCGCCCATCCGATCTAAAGGTGCCAGTGAGGAAGGCCCGGCCAAACGCGGCTGGTTCAGAAATTATTTTGTCTTCGATTTCGTCCCTTCGCCGCCAGCGGTACGCGTCAGCCCACCGTCACCGGACATCAATTGCCTTCCGCCGCCGCCAATCGCCTTTTCATCGGGACTCACGCCGACGGTCCCGCCTTTCGGGATGACCCGCTCAACCTCATTATGCGGACGCGGAATAACGTGCACGCTGATCAGTTCACCTACTCGCCTAGCGGCGGCGGCTCCGGCGTCCGTCGCTGCTTTCACAGCGCCGACATCGCCGCGAACAAAGATCGTCACATAGCCGGCCCCGATATATTCTTTGCCCACAAGTTGGACATTTGCCGCCTTGACCATAGCGTCCGCGCTTTCTACTGCGGCAACAAACCCTTTGGTCTCAACCATTCCGAGTGCTTCAAGACTCATTTTCTTCTCCTGACTGACTGGATACTTCCGAGATTTTAATACACCCGGCCGCTGAAGCCAAAGCGCGAGTTGGTAAACATCCATTCCAACAGGGTTTCTTCAAAGGAGCAAGCGTCCACCGATGGGCGGATCTTGTGGACGGTCCGTGCGGCGACTTTGAATAAACAGTGTCCTAAATGCATTACTTCAGCATACTTGATTGACTTTGAAACTCACGGACGGCTATATTTTAAGATTAATAACGTTTTGGGTGGCGTTCACCTTTAGAGTACTGATCAGCACAATGGCTTTGAGTCTCGGCGAAAAATTGCGAACCGCGCGTGAAGAGCGCGGAATAACGATCAGTGAGGTCGCGGAGCAGACGCGCATCTCGCCGCTTTATCTCGAAGCTATTGACCGCAACGACTATAAAACTCTTCCTGGAGGCATCTTCAATAAGGGATTTGTTCGCTCTTATGCCAAATACATTGGTGTGCCCGAACAGGACGCCCTCCAGGAATACTCGCGGATGATGGCCGAAAGCGCGCCGCAGGAAGTAGACGAGGTCAAGGCATACCGTCCCGAGGTGCTGACCGACGACCGTGCGGCTACGTCAATTGTTCCAACGATAATCTTTGCGGCCGTAATACTTGGCCTGATGAGTGCGGGTATTCTGTTTTTGGTCAACTATATTCGAAATGAGCGAAGTGAACCGCCAATAGCTTCCAATACCGGTAATAATGCCGGCTCTATGGTCAACACGGTCGTTAATCAACCCGTTCAGGTTGGCAAAGCGGGCACGGTCCCGGCGATGGGAAATGTGCGGGTAGAGTTTCGATCGCTGGGCTCTGAGATATGGCTCAACGCTGAGACTGACGGCACAAAGTCCGCCCAGACCGTCACCGCCGGCTCACTGGCGACCTTCGAACCGAAGGAACGCCTGACGCTAAGTTATTCGAAATCGCTGGCAAAAGCCGCCCAGTTGAGCATAAACGGCAAGCCAATTGCCTTGCCCGAATCGCCTCTGAACCCGAAGAAAGGTTTGATCGAAATTGATATCAACGCCGGGAACCTGGCCTCGATCTGGCAGAACGCAAGTTACGGAAGCGTGGTCGAACCGGCCCCCGTTACGGAAACCAAAGAAACTGAGCCTGTAACAGCGGCAAACACTGCTGTGGCCACTGCATCCCCGACGACAACACCAAAACCGACAGTCAAGCCATCGGGAACGGCAACGCCAAAACCATCGGCGAGTAATACAAGTGCCACACCGGCATCGCCGCCGACTATGACCGGCAAACCGCCGGCCCGGCCCGCCGCGACACCAGGTGCGGCAAAACCGCCTGCAAATTCGGGGAACGAATAGGCAAATTATGGAGCGAACGCGGGCAATAATGCCCTATGCATTTAAGATCAAATGCCCTGAGCGGCCCGCCTGAATAAAGCGCGGGCTTTTCTGTATTGTCAGAAATCATTTTCAGTTATGAATATCGAAGAGATTAAGGAAGGCCTGACATTTGACGACGTTCTGTTGGTGCCAGACTATTCGCAAGTTCTTCCGTCCGAAGTCGATACCGGAACAAGGTTTACCCGCGATATCGAGTTGAGAATCCCACTGTGTTCGTCCGCTATGGATACCGTGACGGAGGCTTCGCTCGCGATCGCTCTCGCCCAACAGGGCGGGATCGGTGTGATCCACAAGAACTTTACGATCGAAGAGCAGGCAGAGGAAGTGGACAAGGTTAAGCGGAGCGAGTCCGGCATGATCGTGGATCCGGTCACTATCAACAAACACCGGCTTGTTTCCGAGGCCCTCGCCATCATGGAACGCTATAAGATCAGCGGTGTTCCGGTGGTTGATGAAGAAGGATTGCTGGCCGGCATCATCACGAATCGTGATCTCAGATTCGAAACAAGGACGGACAGGCCCGTCTCCGAAGTGATGACACCGCAGCCGCTTGTAACTGTTCCGGTCGGGACAACGCTGGATGAAGCAAAGGTTAAGCTGCAGGAACACCGGATCGAAAAGCTCTTGGTGGTCGATGAAGACGGACACCTGAAAGGCCTGATAACGGTCAAGGATATTCAAAAGGCCATAAACTTCCCTAATGCGGCAAAGGATGATCTTGGGCGGCTGCGCTGCGCGGCGGCGATCGGGGCGACCGGCGATTTTCTCGAGCGGGCCGCGAGCCTGATCGAAGCCCGGGTCGATGCGATAGTGGTCGATACCGCACACGGCCACAGCTCCCGCGTTATCGACGCAGTTAAGGCAATCAAGACAAAATATCCCGAGATCCAGCTAGTAGCCGGAAACGTTGCAACCGCAAAGGGAACGAAAGAACTGATCAATGCCGGTGTTGATGCCGTCAAGATAGGTATCGGGCCTGGATCGATCTGTACGACGCGGGTCGTGACCGGGGCGGGCGTTCCGCAGATCATGGCGATTCTTGAATCGGTGAACGCGGCGAAAGGTTCAGGCGTGCCGATCATAGCGGACGGCGGCATTAAGTTTTCCGGCGACGTCGCAAAAGGAATTGCAGCCGGTGCCGACTCGATAATGATCGGTTCGCTTTTTGCCGGCACGGAAGAGGCACCGGGTGAAGTGATCCTTTATCAGGGCCGAAATTTCAAAACGTATCGCGGAATGGGTTCGATCGGCGCAATGAAGAAAGGTTCCAGCGATAGATACGCTCAGGAACTGACCACCGCGGATTCCAAGTTCGTGCCCGAAGGTATCGAAGGCCGCGTAGCTTACAAAGGCACAGTCGCCGAAATGGTCACGCAGCTCGTAGGCGGCCTGCGGGCCGGCATGGGCTACACCGGATGTCGGACGATCGCTGAACTGCAAACGAACGCACGCTTTGTCCGGATCACCTCTGCAGGCCTGCGCGAATCGCATGTCCACGACGTGATAATTACGAAGGAAGCCCCGAATTATCGGCTGGAGTCCTAGGGTTTGCGAAAGCCCCTCAGCATAGAAAGGACAGGATGCGCGGAGTTTGCGATCTCGCTCTTACTACGTGTTGGCTTCTGCGACGTCACTGATCGTTATTGTTGTTTCCGCCTTCCCCACGTAGGTGCCGGAGGCTCCTTTTCCAGCCTGTTCACCGGCCGTTCCTTGAGCAGCCGCATTGCTTCCTGGACCGCACGTTCAAGCTGCGGGTCACGGCCTGCGATGACGTCTTTCGGCCAGTTCTCGACATCAATGTCCGGCCCGACGCCCTCGTTCTCGACCGCCCATTTTCCATCACGCGTAAAGAATCCGCCGCGCGGAGCGATCATAGATCCGCCGTCGACAAATCCCGGCGTATCAGCGGTGTGGACCAGTCCGCCCCACGTCCTCTTCCCCACCAGCGGACCGACCTTGCGGTATCGGAACATATACGGCATCAGGTCGCCGCCGGAGCCGGCCATTTCGTTTATTATCATCACCTTCGGCCCCCAAATTCCCGCGGCCGGACTCGTAAACGGATAACGGTCACCGGCGACGTTGTTAAAGTAACCATCAAAACTTCGCTGCAGCACATCTATGATATAGTCAGCCGCCGAACCGCCGCCGTTGAACCGCTCGTCGATGATCGCTCCCTTCTTCTCCTGTTGGGCAAAGTAATACCGGTTGAAGCTGGTATAGCCGGGCTGGCCGGTGTTTGGCACATAGACATAGGCAAGTTGGCCGCCTGAAAGCTGATCGACAAGCCGCCGGTTGTTCTCTACCCACGCCCGGGTGCGAAGCGTCTGTTCGCTGGCCACAGGAAGAACAGTATACGAACGTGCGCCGTCCATTGACGGCTTATCGTTGACCGATATACGGGTCTGCCTGTTCGCGGTGCCGTCCAGCAAACGGTATATATTGTCCGGTGCTTTTAGCTCGATGCCGTTGATCGCAACGATGTAATCTCCAACATTTACGTTCACGCCCGGCACTGCCAGCGGTGAGCGAAGATCAGGGTTCCAGTTCTCATTGTCGTAGATGCGAGTGATACGGTAGCGTCCGCTCTCGACCGTGAAATCAGTACCTAAAAGGCCGCCCTCTACGCGTGGAACATCCGGCATATCGCCGCCGCGAACGTAAGAGTGGCCGATCGCGATCTCGGCGCCCATCATATCCATTAAATAATTCAGATCGGCTCGATGCATAACGTACGGCAACATCGGACTGTACAGGCGTTTTGCCGCATTCCAATCGGCACCGTGCATATTCGTGACATACAAATAGTCCCGTTGGTTGCGCCAGCCTTCATTGAATATCTGCTTGTATTCCTCACGTGGGTCCAGATGCATGCGGAGGTTGTAATTGATCCTTCCCGTCCCGGCCGGCGGCGCCGTCCGGCCATCGGCGTCAATGACAAACAACGCGGGCGCCGACGGGTTGGCACCGGGGCCACCTTGTCCGCCGCCTCCACCGCCTGCTCGATAGACCAGCTTCTTGGCGTCCGCGCTGACGGCGAAGGCATTTACATTTGATACATAGGTCAATGCCCTGCGGTCGCTGAGCTTGTATCGCATCAATTCACCGCCGCCGCCAAATCCTTGCTGATTGCCGGCAGGCTGAAGATAGAACACCGTGCCATCCGAGCCCGCTTGAAGATTGGAATACTGTCGCTCAGGTACGCCCGGGATCGAGATGATCCGTTTAGCAAGGCCGTCCCAGTCGATAGTGACCGTTACCGGACCTCGTCGCGCGGGTGCTGACGGCGAGGGCTGTCCACCGCCTGCTGCCGGAGCGGGAGTCTCTGCCGGAGCACCATCCGCAGGCCGATTGCCGCGGCTTTGGCCGGCGGCCGAAATTCCGTTGTCCTCGTCGCTTTCCGGCAGCAATGGGCTTGGTTCATTCTTGGAAAGTACCGCTAGATAAAGCCCGAAATTTTCCTGGAACGGATAATTCGTCATATCGAGCCATTGCGACTTCAGCCCGAAATCTGTAGAGGCAAAAAACCATAGATACTTCCCGTTTGCGTCCCAGACCGGCCACCTTGCATCGGCCAGCCCATCGGTCAGCTGCCGCGCTTCACCCGTTTCTGCGTTTGCGATAAAGATCGCCTTGTACATAGATCTCAGATGGCTTGAATACGCCACCCATTTCGAATCGGGGCTCCAGGTTGGATCAAGCGTTCTCTGCGGCACCATCCACGGATCGCTTCCGACCTGCTTCATCGCTCCGCTTGCGGTGTCGATCACCCACACTTTAAGGTCTGTGTCATGGCAAAGTATCTTCTTTGAATCCGGCGACCACGAAACAGTGTAATAGTGTTTCGGGTTTGCGATGTTGATCTCACGCGGCGGAACAAGGCCGTCGGCATTCTGCAGGTAAAGCTTGTACTCGCCCGAGCGGTCGCTGAAATATGCGATCGTTTTGCCGTCAGGTGACCACGCCGGATCGCGGTCGGCGGCGGAGCTGCTGTTGGTTAGGTTCCGAACGTCGCCTTTTTCGGCCGGTATCGTAAATATTTCGCCGCGGGCCTCCACCAGCACACGTTTGCCCGTCGGCGATATCTCGAGGTTGGCCATCCGGTTGGATACGTCCTCCCAACGGGGCATCATCCACGGAAAATCGCCCGAGACCGTAATGTCAACGCGTTTCGATCTGCCGCTTTTCGGATCGAGTTCGTGAATATAGCCAGCCTGTTCGAAGACCACAACTCCCGCGCCCGAATCCATCGTCTTCACATCAAGATCGGTGAACTTGGTCAATTGCGCGTTGCGCTTCGAGCCAGTGTCGTATGCCCAGATGTTCTGTACTCCGTCACGGTCCGAGATGTAAAGGACCGAATCGCCGACCCAGACCGGCTCGATATCCTTCGAATCGGTCCACGGCGGCGAGACAACATCCCACGTCTTTGTATTCGCGATCCAGATTGGCCGATTCTGTCCACCGCGGTAATTTCGCCGCTCGTCGTCCCACGAGTTATTCATCCGATATGCAATGTGGCTGCCTGATTGCGAAATTTTCCCCTGGAACCCACGCGGGAGCGGCAGCGGCTCCTCGACACCGCCGTCAACCCCAACCGTGAAAAATCGCGGAGCACCGGCCGGTGCGAGCGTTGCCCTTGACGAAGCGAACATGATCGAACGGCCATCAGGCGTCCAGCCCTGGACGAGATCGCCGCTCGGATGCCAGGTCAAACGCCTCGGCTCCCCGCCGGATGATGAAACGACGTACACATCCATATTGCCGGCGTATTCACCGCTGAAGGCGATCCATTTGCCATCCGGTGAAAAATGCGGATTCGCCGACTGCCCCTGGAAACTTGTTACGCGGCGCGCAACTCCACCGGTGCGCGGAACGATCCAGATATTCTGCGCGTATGCAAATGCGATCT
>JADYZI010000065.1 GCA_020853255.1 Acidobacteriota bacterium | reverse complement strand
TTAGGCTGGCTTCTGAAATGCCGCGTGCGGCATTTTCTGCCACGAGATCGAAATGCACGGTCTCGCCGCGAATGACCGTTCCGAGAGCGATCACTGCATCATATTTTTTTGTTTCAGCGGCTTTTTGGGCGGCGAGGGGAAGTTCGAATGCACCGGGAACTTCAAAAATATCCACGGCCGAGGCATTCGCTTCGGCGAGAGCACGTCGTGCTCCTAAGAGCAGTTTCGACGTGATATGGCTATTCCAACGGCTCACGATGATCGCGAAACGATATTGGGCGGCTGAAATGCCTTTGTTTTCAAGATCCGTTCTCATTCAAACGGCGATACTGCCGATGAATAGAGTATAGATAACCGCCGACAGTGTTTACAAGGAGAGAGGCACACAACCGCTCGCAATGTTTGGTCTGAGCGTTCCGATTCAAGTGAAAAATGAAAATGTACGAAGATAGTTGAGATTTTCAGACATCCCTCGATCAGGGCTGTATTTCAAGTTTTGAAATATGATTCGTGAATTCGTGGCTGCTTTCCTTCTTTGCGAACTCTGCGGTGCCTTAGCGTTCTTTGCGTTTACGATCTTGTTTGAAACGCAAAGGCCGCCAAGCGAAACCCCGCAAAGATCGCAGAGCTACGGGATTCTGAATCCCGGATTCGAAATTTGAAATATGAGATTTGAGATTTCAGCCATGGCTCAATCAGGGCTGTATTTCAAGTTTTGAAATATGATTCGTGAATTCGTGGCTGCTTTCCTCCTTTGCGGACTCTGCGGTGCCTTCGCGTTCTTTGCGTTTACGATCTTGTTTGGAAACGCAAAGGTCGCGAATCGAAACCTCGCAAAGGCCGCAGAGGTTTACATCTCGAATTTCAAATTTCAGATCTGAGATTTGCGATCGATCAGGCTTTCCGATTCGTGCATTAGTGGCGACCATCTGGCGGCTCCGCCGCATTGCAGTGCGGTCCGGCTCGCCCGACCGTTACTCGCTCAAGGAATACACCGGAGCGTGCGGAGCACGCGACAAGAAGAAGTCGGCGGCTAAAGCCGCCTCCGAAGTTTGTATGAGCGAGCGGACGGAAAACCATAGGGTTTCCGCACATAGACAGGCAGAGCCTGCTCCGGCGAAATGGAGAATTGAGAATGGAAAATGGAAAATGGAGATCCGTGTCACTGCGGAGCCGAATCTCGGCTCTTGTCCCTGAAAGGGACGGATAGAATAACGTAGGGTGAAACCCTACGTTTTCGGCGCCAACAATGCCCGCTCCCTGAAAGGGGAGCAATATGGATCTCAACCGTCGCTGACGCGACGCTGCGGTATTTGGCACGATGATCCGTGGGTTGCACCCACGGCTACCGCTCAGGCTGCCGCTCACGCGGCAAGGTTAGGACAAATCCCTCTTGACACTCATGATATACTCGTAGAGAGTGTGTAAACATACGTTTTACACCATGATCTTTGACAGAAGTGACAAAAATTGTAATCGCAGGTCGCCGGAACGCCGATTTTTGTCCCACTTTGTCCCACTTGCCCACCGCCGGTGGGACGGGACAAACATCGAGGAATTGTGAATTGTTCATTGTGAATTGGGAATGGAGGCCGGGCGTGCGTGGTTTTCAACCGTTGAATGGATAATGACGCGTGCCCTTACTATCGTGCGGGCCTCTGCAATGCTGACCGCCCGCTGACGCAGGCGGTTCTGACTGCCCACTGCCCACTGCTGACGGCTCACTGCTCACTGCTCACGGCTCACTGCCCGCTGGCCGCTCACGCAGGCGGTTCGGACAAGCAGCGAGTTTGTGTTAAAAATGTAAGTTACGTAAAAAGGGAATTCCGCCCTCGCCGAGGAACGGCCAATGAGGGCGGCGGCAGTATTCGAATAAATGAAAAAGTTCTTTGTTTTATTTTCCGTCGCGGCGGTCGCCGCTTTTGCGATCTGGGGTTTTAGCGATCGGGTCGAGGCCGATGTTGAAAAGGCCGCGACAGCTTCGCCGCATCTTGTGATCAGCCAATTCCAGGCGGGCGGCACATCGAATGCGAATGACGAATTTATCGAGATCCACAATACGAGTTCGGCGCCGGTTGATCTGAACGGATATCGAGTCGTGTATCGCTCGGCGAACGGTTCGAACGATGTCGGGCCGATGGCCGTTTGGAACACGACGACGATCCTGCAGCCGGGGCAATTCTATTTGATCGCCGCAACGTCTTACACCGGTTCGGTAACGCCGGATCTGACGTACAATCCGACCTCGTGCAGCTGTTCGATGTCGGCGAATGCGGGCGGGCTTGCGATACGCCAGGGCGACAACAACACGGGGGCCGTGATCGACGCGGTCGGTTGGGGCGGTGCGACGAATATCTTCTTTGAGGGCACGCGCACTACTGCTCCGGCGAACTCGACGAGCCAGGCCCGAAAGAATTCGGGCTGCCTGGACACGGATAACAATTCGTCCGATTTTGAGAATCTGAATCCGTCGGCACCGCGTTCGACAGGCTCGACATCGACGTGCGGTGCGACCGGCACAGAGCTGTTCGCGACGATCAACGCAAATCCGACGACCGTCGCTCCCGGCGGCAGCACCCTCATTTATGTAACGACAGTTCCGGCGACGACTCCGCCGAGCACGAATATCACGGTCGTTGCGAACCTTGCACAGATAAACGGTTCGGGGAGCCAGACGCTTTATGACGACGGCACGAACGGAGACGTAACAGCGGGCGACAACGTCTTTTCGTATAATGCCGCGATCCCCGCGGAAGTTACCGGCGGTTCGAAGCTGATACCTGCGGTAGCTGCCGATGCACAAGGCCGCACGGTGAATATGCAGTTGACCTTGACGGTCAACGCACCGAACCCTAACGAGGATCCGCTTCTCTTCGGCAATCCTTCGGGAGCGACCGCGGACACGTCGAACGAGAATAACTATCTAATGCCGAAGCCGCAGTACACGCTTTCGTACAACCGTTCAAAAGCGACGCCGAACTGGGTCGCGTGGCGTTTGGACAGTTCGTGGCTCGGTTCGACGCCGCGGCAGGATGATTATCGGCCTGACCCGGCGCTTCCTGCGGCGTGGTATCACGTTCAGGATAATGACTATTCGGGTTCGGGCTATGACCGCGGGCATATGTGCCCTTCGGGCGACAGGACGAATTCGGTCGCAAATAATTCCGCGACGTTCCTGATGACGAATTTCGTCCCGCAGCTTGGCGCAAATAACCAAGGGCCGTGGAACGATTTTGAGAACTATTGCCGCACGCTTGCGAACCAGGGCAACGAGATCTACATATTCGATGGGCCTGTCGGCAACATAGGAACCATCGCGCAAGGCCGCATTGTCGTACCGCAATATACGTGGAAGGTCGTGCTAATTCTCCCGAACGGTTCGAACGATCTGCAGCGTGTTACGCGGGCGACGAGGGCATTCGGCATCGTCGTACCGAACTTCCCGCCGCTTAATTCGAATACGCCGTGGCGGCAATTCCGCGTGTCGGTCGATGCGATCGAGAATCTAACGGGATACAACTTCTTCTCGAATATTCCCATCAACACACAGGCGATCATCGAACGTCGGCACGACGTTCAGTAGTTCGATATGAAAAAGTTATTTGCACTGGCGGTCTTTGCGGCCGCCCTCTTCACCGTCGGACAATCGAGTGTC
>JADYZI010000064.1 GCA_020853255.1 Acidobacteriota bacterium | reverse complement strand
TTGAGCCCCGCTGCCCAGTCGGCAAAGGACAAACTGAAGGAACTCGACCCTGAGAAGGCGAAAGAGATACCTGAACCCGCTCCGCCCGATCTTGGGCTTTAGACGATCTACGGATGCTGCAAGAAGTTAAAGATCAGCAAATGCATCGGCGGCGTTCGTATGACAAATTATCAGCGAGGGGCCCGGCGGGCGGCTATTTGGCCGCCATGTTCGTGGGCTCCTTTTTATGCGCTCTTGCCGTGTACCTTGAGGCCGAACTGGCCGCTGTTCTGATCTTCGTTTTGAGTTGGATCGTTCTCCCGGCTTGTGCGTTGACGGACCGGCTCGTTTTTGACGGAAAACGTCTGTTGCGTTCAGGCTTGTTTCCGCGGGCTTCCGCCTATCTCCTCGGTCGAAGGTTTTGGATCGGGTTGAAAGACATCGAACAGGTTGAAACGGCGATCCTGCCGGCGCTGAAGCGGGGAGGCCGCGTATATTTTAGATATCGCACTTCGGTTCGGGGCAATGGACTGGAGTTTTCGTTAGCTTCAGGCGGAGGCGGCTACCGACGCCTGGCTCAAGCACTGTTTCAGGCGTTGCCAGAGGAAGTATTAGATGCCGGGTCGATCGAGTTGCGGGATTATCTAAGTGAGCCAAAGATCACCCGAGACCGTGCAAAACAGTCTGAGATACCGTCTGCCGATGTTTTGGGACACGTTTTCCGTAACTCGCTGAAACGAAAAGGAAAATATGCGGCCAGCCGTCCGCCGGCAGCGTCGGACACAAAAGCGGCCGGACTCAGGCGGTTAGGCAACGAGTTGCGCTTTTCGGGCTCGCTGCTTCAAGCCCTGGAGTCGTTCCGCAGGGCCGCCAGCATCAGCCCCGAAGATCCATGGCTTTTGTTTGATTTTGCCCGCTGCATTCATTCTTTTGCTGAGAGCGAACGGGATGTACGGCTTGAGAGACGGGCCGCCGCCATGATGCGGCTTGCCGAACGTCGGGCCGGCAAGGACGGGCAGCTTTTGGCCAGGCTGGGCGAAGGGTATTTTCAGCTTGGCGAGTGGCAGCGGGCACGCTCGGCCTTTCGCAAGGCGGCGGATGCGGTCGGTGAACAATTCCGCTCCATCCGCGGAATGGCAGAGATCGCACTCCGCGATGGAAAGCTGGCACACGTTGTCCACAATTTTGGTGCAGCAGAGCGCCTGGCGGAATCTCGCGGAGCAAGGCGCTGGAGCCGGGGTGAAGCTGAATATTTCTCGCGGCTTAACAGCGACGCTGAGTATCTGGAAATGGAACTCGGACGGGTGAATCTGCTTGATACGGTTGACCGATGGCGCGGACGGGCGTTTCGCCTTTGTCTTGTGGGATTTCCATTTATTGGACTCGGGATCTATCTGGGCGATCCGGCCGTCACAAACTCAGGCTGGATCCTGTCTGGCGGAATGATCGTGCTCTGGGTCGTAACCCTGCTCGCCCATCGGGTCTTCTCCCCGCGGATCGCACCAGAACTTTTAGCTGACGATTAGTTAATCGGGAGCGAGAGCAACTGATTTCTTGTCAGAACCGCGAGCGGCAGCGACCGGTTTCTTGTCGAATAATGAAAGGCCCGATATTTTTGCGAATATCAGGCCTTTTGAACTAACGGAAGGGGAGCCCAGTCGCTACCGCTCCCGGTTCCGACAAGAGGCTGGCCATATCAACTGGAGGCCTTTTTGGACTGTACCTTTTTCTCTGCGGCGGGTTTTGCCTTCGCGGTTTTGGGGGCCGCGGCCTTTTTGACTAACTTTGCGGGCGCCGGATTGAGCATGGCCGACCAGGTGTACTGCGGCGGTTCGGTCGCCGTTTTCAGCTTCTTGAAGATGAATTCGGTCATTGCGCTGACGATCCAGTCATGGTTGTACTGGCCGACCGAAGCAACCTCGGCATCTGGTGCCGGATTCATGAAGTCGATAGCATACGGAACGCCGTCCTTGATGGCGAACTCGACCGTATTTAGGTCGTAACCGAGTGCCTTGCAGATCGTGATCACGTCCTTCTCAACACGGGCGTGCAGTTCCGGCGACAGGTAATTGTCAACATTCACATACTGCATTCCTGAAAGATAAGGCTTCGATGGATCATACGGCATGATCAGTACCTTTTCCTGGCCGACGCAGTAGCAGCGGACGAACTGGTCGTGTTCGATGCCTTCCTGCAGCGTCATGCACAGCGTCCCCGTCGTGTTGTATTCTGACCAAAGCTCTTCGAGCGAGTTGACCTTCGATACGTTCTTCCAGCCGCCGCCGTCAAACGGCTTAAGGAATGCGGGGAACCCAACGTAATTCACGACACCTTCCCAATCGAGCGGAAACTCGAGGTTTCTGAGGCTTTCCGGAGCGATCGACTCGATATACTTCTCCTGCGGCAGAAGGACCGTTTTGGGAATAGCCACGCCAAGCTTCGCCGCAAGGCTGAAATTAAAGAATTTATCATCAGCCGACCACCAGAACGGGTTGTTGATGATATAGGTGCCTTCCAACGCCATCCGCTTTAACGTTGCGCGATAATATGGTACCTCGTGTGAGATCCGGTCGATAATGATGTCGTAATGCTTAGGCTCATCCAGCCGGATGCCTCCGAACGTTGCCATTTCCGCAACAACCTCACCGCTGCCCTTTTCGTTGATGCTGTTAATAATTGATTCCGGGAACGTGATCTCTCGTCCCGCGATTATCCCTACTCGTTTCATATAGTGAATGCTTCCTTAAAATGGTTCTGTTATATCTGTCCGAACTACTCAAATCATCAATTCTATTAAATACCGCAGGCTCTATCAAGGGGCTCAAACTCAGACTCGACATCGTATCCCGATCATTGATCAAATCTAACAAAATAGATCTGGCCGCGGCTTTCACCGGAAGCGAACAGAAGCCGGGAACCGGAGAGGTCAAATGCCGTAAATTCCGGCCATGTTCTGATCTTGTGACTTTCCCCCGAAACAGGGTCGAGCCGCCAAAGCCCAGACTTCTTCCTGCCTCTGGAAAAATAAATACTCTTGGATCTAGTACCCCATACCGGAGCGTAGCCGTCGGGAGCAAGTCGGTGAACCTGTTTCGGTGCCATTTCACAGATCCATATCCCATCACTCGAAGGAGCCGAGGCCTGGGCGGGTCCGCTCCACAGCAACGCAGAGCCATCGGGCAGCCATTGCAGCGAGCTGTACTCGCCGCCTTCTACGACAGTCTCATCATGGTTACTGTCGAGATGGCGCACGACGATCCTCTGTCGCAAGTCGGAGCCCGTAAGCACGACCGCTAACTTCCGCTTGGAGGGGTGCATTGCCAACCATGCCGCGGGTTCGGAAAACTGGGTCAATGGCGTTTTCACCCCTGAGCCGATATTTAAAACATAGATGTGAGTTGTTTTCCCATCTGACGGTCGGGCGATGTAAGCGACATTATCTTCATCAGCCCAACATGGATAAGAGGCTGTACCGTCACCCAAACGGGCAGATACGCCAGACTCAAGGTCGGTCAAGTACAAATGATCGCCAAAATCTGGATACCGCGTTACTGATACGGCTTTCTTTGCGGAGGGTGAAAGTTTGGGCCAGCGATGAAACTCACCGTGAGTGATCAGACGCGCTTCGCTCGTTTGATCGAGCCCCGATAGTCTCAAGTCGCTTAGGACACGGACATTCTGAAAAATCAGTAAGTCTGCGTCAGGCCCAATGGACGGAGCAGAACTCTCCCCGACATTGGTAATGATCTGCCGAAGCGGACCACCATTTGCCGAGATCATCCATAGTAGGTCTGGACCGGTTCGTTTCGACGAAAAGATGATCGATTGGCTGTTGGGTGTCCATGTCAGCCCGTAGATCTGCTGCGGATCGTTGGTCAGGTTACTGGCCCCGGTCAGCGTCGATGTTTCGACGACCCATATATCACCCACTCCGCCATTTGGGTCGCTTGTTGTAAATGACAACCACCTTCCGTCAGGCGACCAGCGCGGCGTGAAGGCTCCTGTCGCAACCTCCTTGTACTCGGCAAGGTTATCCGTTGAGCTAACACGGAGAGCCTTATGAGACGGCAGATGTTTGGTGTATGCAACAAAGTTTCCGTCGTGTGAATAGCCAGCGCCGCTGGCCTCAGGCAAATAGAGTCGCATCTCACCGCCCGAGCTAGGTACGATGTAGAGGTCAAGCAAACGGCTCTCACCCTCGCCGCCTCGCGGGCGTGAAAAAACGATATGGCTCCCGTCTGCTGTGAAAACCGGCAGGTCTCCGCTGGGCGAGACCCGTTTCGTGATTTGCAAGGAGTCGCCCCCCGATGCCGGCATAACGAATAAATCGCCGTAACCCGAGGTTTCTCTCGAAGACCCCACGTAAAGGATGAGTTTGCCGTCGGGCGAGAAAGCGGGCTTGCCGACAGGGAATTCGCCAGTTTGAAGATGGCTGATCGAATGCGTCGCCACCGTCGTCGGCAATTGTGGGTTCGGGTCCGACCCGATCGGCCGGAAAAACCAGAAAAGACCTACGACAACAGCGATGACCAAAAGCGCCGTAACGAGCAGACGCGGCGAAACCAGCCATTTTTGCTCCGCTCGAACGGGTACAAGCGACAGCGAAGCACGATCGCCAGAGTCGGCTGTCGTAAACGGCAATTCAACAGAAGTATCCGCGATAAATCTGTAACCCTGGCGCGGAACGGTTTGAATAAACCTAGGGGCGGCTTTGTCATCGCCAAGCACGCGGCGCAATTCTTTGACGGCCTGGACCAGCACGTCTTCGGTTACGAACGTGTCCTTCCAGACAGCATCCAGAATTTCCCGCTTCTCGGCAACCTGCCCGTGCTTCTCGACCAAAAAGATCAGAGTCTCAAGGGGCTTTGCGGTTAAACGTATCCGATCTTTACCACGAAATAAACCATGCTTTCGTACATTGAGTGTGAAGCCCTCGAAATGGACCAGCTTTCCTTCGGTTATATTTTCTTCTGCGATCGCCATCGGGGCCTTACTCAATGCCGTTTTTCGAAATCTTCATCAAGTATGTCGGAGTTTTTCGGAAAATTTCAGGACATTTCGGAATGTCGCTCATTATAACAAGAACGCGATGGAAAACATTATATGTCACAAACGCAAACAACAGTACGGAGTGCTTTTCTGCTTGCAAATCTAGACGGACCAAGCGGTGTAGTTGTGGCCGTGGGGTACCGATATATGGAGTTTAATATGGCACAAATGGGATTATTGATACAGAGCTTCGGGGCCTGGGGTATTTCAAGCGGAATTGTCGTGCTCGCCCTAAAGGTCTGCGGACGACCACTGCTTTACACACGAGCGGACCACGTTGGCGGGGCCGGCGGAACTAACGCGTTGCGCACGCTCGGGCCAATCGAAATTGACGACGACAACATCCTGTTACACTTTGCCGGACGTCCCGTAAAGCTCGAAATCGAGAATGCTTTTTTCGGAAGCGGGGTTTCAACGGTAAGATTCAGCATTTTTTCCGCCAATCAGGCCGAGCCTGTGTATACCCAGACCCGTCATCCCCGTCTGTACGGTTCATCGTTTGGAGGGGTTAAGATAATGGGGAGCTACAAGCAACGCCAGATCTCGATTCGGCCGCCAGATCTATGGAGATTGCCGGGATTTCCTATGCAGCCCTCGGAAGAAAGTTGGTTGGATTACGCTAATTTACTCGGAATTCCGCGTTTGGATATTTGAGGTGTTAAGGTGAGCTCTCGACGATTGAATTTGGGTGTGACTCATCCTAGCCCACGGTCCCATTACTGATTCGAACTCGGCAAGAGCTCGTAATTGCCCATCTGACGGTTGTATGCGTCGAGTTGGCCGATTGAATCGGCGGTGGCGTCGAGCATTTGCTTGGTCATTGCGATCGAGTCGGAAAGCTGTTCAAAATCAAGCAGCGAGAATTTCTCCGGCGTGGACATTGTCACGATCTCGTCGTTCAGGTAGCTGAAAAAGTTTTCAATCGATTGAAGTTGGCCTTCAACCAGTTTAACGCTGCGTTCTATTTCGTCAAATGAGGCAACGCGGCGTTTCAGGATCTCAACGTTTGTTTGCTGGATACGGCGGGTCTTTTCGTCCGGGGCGCTTTCGGCGGCGCGATAGGCCTGTGAAAGCTGATTGTGAACGGACTGGCGGTTGATCGATTTAAGATGCTGCTTGCGGCGGCGGTACACGTCAAGCAAATCAACGAAATCTTCCCAACGCTGATCGAGTGTTACAAGATTGCTCGGAAGTGCTCCTGCACCCGTAAACTTCTTATAGTTGTCCTGGATCTTTTCTTTTAACCAGCGCAGGTATTCGACGGCCTCGCGCTCGCGCGGGGTAAAGGTCTTGATCAATTTTTCACGGGCACTTCGCGCGGCAAGGAACAACCGTTCTTTTTCGCGCCGCTGAACAAGGTGCCGGTACATCGGAAGATTGGGCAGCGTAAGCACGTACGCAGCCTCAAATATCAGCGCGATCAGCAGCGGAATGACGCTTCCGGTATAGGCTGCCGCAACCGCAAACCCGGCCAGCCCCCAAAAATTGAACGGCTCCTTCACGGCCTCTTTCAGGTAGCTTGACTGGAATTTTGTTAACTGCTGCTGATATTTTGCGAGATCCGCCATAAACCTGCTGAACGCTCAACTCCTGAGTAATTCGATGCAATTTCCTTTAGTTCGATTGCTTGGCTTCGTTGATCTCGTTAACGATGACCTCATCAAGAACGTGCTCGTCTTTCGGTGCTTCTGAGCCAACCCCGATCTGCTTGCTTGACGGCGAAGACCCGGCTCCGAGCAATCCCATCTGCGACTTGTATTCAAGCAGCTTGTCCTGAAGCTGAATGTCCATCGCCTCGCGCTCAATGTCCTGCATCTGGGCGTCAACCGAACTTGAGCCAAGCTGGAGTTTTGCTTCGGCGGCGGCAACACGGCGGTCGATCTTCTCGCGCATCTCGTTGAAGGTCGATGCGTCGTCGCCGATATTGAACGTCTCCATCGTTTGAGCCAACTGCTCCTGCAGTTTGGCCTGCTTGGCGGCGGAGATAAGCTGCATCGCCTCAGCGGTGCGCTTTTTCATGTTCAGGACGTAGTTGTCTCGTGCTTTGAGCGCTTGCTTCGACGCGAGAGACGCGTGTTCGAGCTGCGCCCCGGTGCGTTCAAGGTCCAGCTGCGCCTGCTGGAGCTGGCCGATATACGCTGTCGCGATATCGTCGCGACCCATCTTTACCGAAGCTTTTATCTTTGAATCGAGTTCCACCACCTGCTTTTCCAGGTTCTCGTTGTTCTTCTGCAGCAGCCGCTCGGTTGCCATCACCTGTGCCACCGAATTATTCAGCTCCGGTACGCGGTCGCGCATGTCCCGGATGGTCTGTTGAAGCACCAGTTCGGGGTTCTCTATCTTGTCCAACGCCGCGCCCGTGCTGGCCCTGAACACTCGAGTCAATCTCGCCCACAATCCCATTTTTATCTTTCCGCTCCTAAAAAAGTGTCAATAAAGAACTTTCGCCAAATCCCCTACGACCAAAAACTGTCGGAAGTTGCATTTTCAGGATTAGTATAACAGGAAAAAGGATTTATGGAATAGCAAACTCCAGCGG
>JADYZI010000063.1 GCA_020853255.1 Acidobacteriota bacterium | reverse complement strand
CCGAACTCCTCGCTGAGGCCTGCGTCGCAATGGCACTCGAGATCACCGCTGACGAACTCGGCCGCGTCATTCACGCTCACCCAACCGTCAGCGAATCCGTCATGGAAGCCGCCGAAGGCGTCCACGATCTGACGATCCATATGTAACAAATGTCGCTGAAAATCATTTTGGATACAAATGTTTTGGTCGCTGCTTTTCGTTCTCGGAAAGGAGCGGCCAATCGACTATTAAAACGAATTCAAAGTGAGGAATGGCAAATCAACGTGTCAACACCGTTGCTTCTGGAATATGAGACGGTTCTGAAACGGCCCGAAATGACCGAGTTTATCTCTCACAATCTTGCAGATGAGTTCATCGACGGCTTATGTGCTATTGCGGAATGTCATGATGTGTTTTTTCTGTGGAGATTACTGGTTCGCGATCCGAACGACGCTTTTGTTTTTGAACTCGCGGTGCGGACGAATTCCAATTATCTGATCACATTCAATAAAAAGGATTTTCCAGCTGCGACGGAATTTGGTGTAAAATTAGTGACGCCTAAAGAATTTCTTGAGGTCGTGGGAGAACCGAAATGACTACCGTAAGCACGCAAATGCCAGACTCGCTTTTCAATCAAGCAAAAGCAATTGCTGATCGTGAAAAAATTACGATTGACGAACTAATCGCGCTTGCTCTGGCCGGACAAATCGCGAGTTGGGAGGTTGGCCGACAGTTTGAAGAACGAAAAAAACGCGGCAGTTGGAAACGCGCGCTCGAAATCCTAGACAAAGCCCCGGATGTAGAACCAGAAAATTATGATCGCCTGTAGCTTCTGCTTCTCCATTCTTATTGCATGACCTCATTAAGCACCAAACTTGAAGCCGCCGAAGTCGTCACGATCTTACGGTTCATATGTAAGTCGGGTTTAGTATGTACAAAATATCTACCGATTTAGATTTGAAAGAAATAGTCGATTCGAATATCGACCGTATCTGTCTTGGTGCCTACAACGTCGGCTTCTATTTCGATGTCGGAACGCATATCAATGCCGAAGGGGACATTACGGTGCTTGCCGATAACCAAGTTCTTGCTAAATGGAATCAAGAGGTGAAATGGACTTCAGCTGCGTTTCAAAATCTCCTAAACTGCCCAGTAACTCGATACGAGATACCAAATGACAAGATCGTTCAAATTGAATTTGCCAACGGTTTGATACTTCAGCTTCACGATAGTTCGGATCAATACGAAAGTTTTCAGGTTTATCAACAGAATCCGGAAAGAATGACGATTGTCTGATGAAAAGCCGTACATCCTATCCCCGTAACAAAATAAAAATCCTGCTGCTTGAGAATATTTCTGATGCAGCGGCGAGTGAGTTTGAGGCGGCTGGTTATGCGCATGTGACGCGGTTGACTGGTGCGTTGAGCGAGGCTGAGCTGTGCAAAGCGGTGAAGGGTGTGCATCTTGTCGGGATCAGGTCGAAGACCCGCATTACAAAGAACGTGATCGATGCGGCGGACAAACTGCTAGGCGTCGGGTGTTTTTGCATCGGCGTGAATCAGGTCGATCTCGCGGCGGCGACGGAGAAGGGAGTTGCGGTGTTTAATGCACCGTATTCGAATACGCGGTCGGTGGCGGAGTTGATCATCGGATTGTGCGTGATGCTGATACGCAAGATCGCGGACAAGAACGCGGCGGCCCACAGCGGCGTTTGGCTAAAGGAATCGAAAGGCAGCTTTGAGCTTCGCGGCAAAACGCTCGGGATCATCGGTTACGGCAACATCGGTTCACAGGTCTCGACGATGGCCGAGGCGATGGGGATGCAAGTGATCTATTACGATGCGGCGACGAAATTGCCGCTCGGAAACGCACAGCAGACCCGCGATCTCCGCGATCTTCTGCGAAAGGCCGACATCGTAACGCTGCATGTGCCTTCGGATCGGACGACGCGAAATATGATCGATGCCGACGCTATCAAAGCGATGCGTAAAGGCGCGATCCTGATCAACTACAGCCGCGGCGACGTTGTCGATCTGAACGCGGTCGCAAAGGCGTTGAAGTCAGGCAAACTTGCGGGTGCGGCGGTCGATGTTTTCCCCGAAGAACCGGAGAAAACAGGTGATGCGTTCACGTCCGTTTTGCAGAACCTGCCAAACGTCATCCTCACGCCGCACATCGGCGGTTCGACCGAAGAGGCTCAGGCTAACATCGGCACGGATGTCACATCGAAGCTCATAAATTATCTTGAGTTCGGCACGAGCGAAGGCTCGCACACCGTGCCGCCCGTTAATCTTCCGCCACAGGCCGGAACGCATCGCATCCTGCACATCCATCGAAACATTCCAGGCGTGCTCGGCGAGATCAACTCGCGTCTTTCCGGTCACGGCATCAATATCCTCGGCCAATATCTAAAGACCAACGACGCCATCGGCTACGTTATCCTGGACATTGAATCAAAACTCTCAAAAGATGCGTTCGAGCTGATGAAAGGCGTCCCGGGAACCGTAAAAGCGAGAATGGTTTATTGATCTTTACTGCCCGCGAATGAACGCTAATCAGAAAAGCTTCTGCATTGTTCGCGATGATTCGCGGAATTCGTGGGCAATATAGTTCTTATGAAGATCGTCATCCCGGGCGGGACAGGACAAGTTGGTACGGTGCTTGCGAGTGTGTTTTACGCGGACGGGCATGAGGTGGTCGTGCTTGGCCGTTCGCCTGAGAAACAAGTTTGGCGGACGGCAAAATGGGACGGCAAGACGCTTGGGGATTGGGGCGAGGAGATCGACGGGTCTGACGTTGTCATAAACCTCGCAGGACGGAGCGTCAACTGCCGATACAACGAGGTGAATCGTCGCCAGATGATGGATTCGCGGGTTGATTCTACGCGGGTTGTGGGCGAAGCGATAAGCAAGGCAGTCGATCCGCCGCGAGTTTGGCTTCAGGCGAGCACAGCGACGATCTATGCTCATCGTTTTGACGCGCCCAACGATGATGTTACCGGTATCATCGGCGGGCATGAAGATGATGCGCCGGATACCTGGAACTTCAGCATCGATGTCGCGACCGCTTGGGAAAGAACGACAAATGAAGCGGCCACGCCGAAAACCCGCAAAGTTTTGATGCGTTCCGCAATGACGATGGGCCCGAGCCGCGGCGGGATCTTCGACACGCTTCTTGGCATCGTCCGCAAAGGCCTCGGCGGCACCGCCGGAAACGGAAAGCAGTATATTTCCTGGATCCACGATCAAGATTTTGTCCGCTCGGTCTATTGGCTGATCGATCACGATGAACTTTCCGGCCCGATCAACATCTCTTCGCCAAACCCGCTCCCGAATCGCGAGTTTATGAACATACTTCGTAATGCGTGGGGAACGCGCATCGGGCTTCCGGCGATGGAATGGCAGCTCGCGATCGGTGCATTTTTTATGCGTACCGAGACCGAACTTATCCTCAAAAGCCGCCGCGTCGTGCCAAAACTTTTGACCGACTCGGGCTTTGAATTCGACTTCCCGAATTGGGACGAAGCCGCTCGCGACCTCGTCACAAAATGGCGCGATCAGCGGTAGCGAACTTACTTGTGCACGTTCCAGCCGCCCTGCAATATGGCAAGCAAATAGAGATCTTTCGTCCCATAGGAGACGCAAGAATTATAGTGCCAGGCTCCGTTCTTAGTCCCCGTAGGGGACAAAGATCATAGTCTTGGGTAAGGCCGCTGAATTGCCACGAGCTTCAGCTCGTGGTTAGCGTTTCTCAATATTCTGCCGGAGCGTGCGGAGCACGCGACAAAAAGGCATTGTCGGCGGCAAGCCGCCTCCGGGATTCTGAGTTAGCTAGGGACGGTCGGGCGAGCCCGACCGCACTGCAATGCGGCAAGCCGCCTCCGGCCACGCGTTGGCGACGGTGTGCTACAAATATGCGGCTCCTCCGGAGCCAAGAAGGTTTTCGGCGAGACTGACAGCCCGCTCACGCAGGCGGTTCTGACTTCCGCCCTTAAAGTGTGGGCTTATGGCAAGGACATTTTGTAGATGACAGGACAACTCGCTATTCTAAATCCTATGGTTAGACGATCATTTTTAGTGCTGTTGCTACTCTTGTTGGCGGGTGTCTGCGAGGCGCAGTGGGTGAAGCGGAATGTTGCGACCGATGCGTCATTCCGCGGGCTTGCGGTGGTGAATCGGAGCGTCGTGTGGGCGAGCGGCACACGCGGCACGGTGATCCGTACGACCGATGGCGGAAAGAGTTGGGATCTGATCAACGTTCCCGGCGCCGAGCGTCTCGATTTTCGCGACATCGAGGCCTTTGACGTGAATACCGCGTACATTCTTTCGATCGGGAATGGCGACAGTTCGCGGATCTACAAGACGACCGATGGCGGCAAGACCTGGAAACAGCAGTTTCAAAATCGCGATCCAAAGAAATTCTTCGACGCACTCGCTTGCTGGGACCGCAACAATTGTATCGCGATGAGCGACCCGGTCGATGGACATTACCGGCTCATCAAGACGATCGACGGCGAGACATGGGAGCCGATCGTGAGCAACAAGATGCCGGCGGCCAAGGACGGCGAGGCAGCGTTTGCCGCAAGCGGAACCT
>JADYZI010000062.1 GCA_020853255.1 Acidobacteriota bacterium | reverse complement strand
CCGAACTCCTCGCTGAGGCCTGCGTCGCAATGGCACTCGAGATCACCGCTGACGAACTCGGCCGCGTCATTCACGCTCACCCAACCGTCAGCGAATCCGTCATGGAAGCCGCCGAAGGCGTCCACGACCTGACGATCCATATGTAATATTTTCCATAGCTCGGAGATATCTCGGAGATATAAGAAATGCAGAACCGACCAATTCAACTTTTGTTGGCAATAGTATTTTGCCACTTGGCCTCTTTCACGCTTCACGCCCAACAGCACCCAAAGGTGACGACCGTTGGCCCCGAGACGGTGGTGGTACAAGGCCTTGACGGCAAGAAGATATCGATCGGGAAGGCAGAGATCGCGAAATTGAAGCGCGTCACGGCAAAAGCGATCGACCACGGCGAGGAGTATATGGTCGAGGGCGTTGCGCTTAGTGACGTACTCGCGCTTGCCGGTATCGAATTTGGCGAGAAGTTTCGCGGAAAGCGTCTACTCGAGTATCTTGTCGTTGAGGCCGCGGACGGTTATCAAGCCCTTTATGCACTTGCCGAGCTTGACCCTATGATCACTGATAAGGTCGTACTGCTCTCGGATATGCGTGATGGCAAGCCTCACCCCAAGGAACACGGGCCATGGCGCATCATCGCGATCGGCGAAAAGCGGCAAGCTCGTTGGGTCCGGCAAGTAAGTTCGCTAAAGGTTATGACCGCTGCCAAGTGACTTAAGGCTTCACGGCATGCGACCGGCCGCGTCATTCACGCTCGCCGATTTTTCCATTTCGATCAAAACAACGCCGAACAATTCCGTCGCAAGGGTTCGAGAGCCAGCGAAAAGAAAAAGGTGTCGCCGTGCATCAACGGTAAACTCGGCGGTCGCCCAAAGAAGCCGGTTTAGGGTTTCTTTGGACGGCCAGGCCTGATCTTATGGAAAGACGGAACAAAGTTGAGTCTTGATCTAATCGAGCCAGAAATGGGCTAAGCCGCCGGTGAAACCTGCTCCCGGCAGGGCCGCCCGTCCAAAACCCCACATTCTAACGCCCGCGAATACTGGTATTTGGCCGAACAGGGCAATAGTTAGTCCGCCACCTGTTACGTCCATTCCCAAGATACTGCCGATAATACCGGATGAGGCACCAACCCCGATGAGGTATCCTCTACAAGGAAATGAAAAATAATCGAAGTTTCGGCCTTCGACGACCGAGACATTGCTGGCCGCGCCGCTTGGATCGGTTTTGCTTGACTCAGAATACCCGACGGGTGGCCCTTTTCCCAGTCCCACATTTAATGACCTGTAGCTGACGACCATCTTCTCGTTCGAGGTCTCGTTTACGAAATATAACTTTCCGAAGGAAAGCCCGAGAAATAGCGAACCACTTTTTTCTTCGCTTGTTTCAAACTTCCATGGTGATCTAAGCATCGTTCTAGTTCCTCCTAATGTTTGTGGGAACATAATTCTGACGGTGTCCTGAAATAAGTTTTGCTGAATAGATGGCGCTGATATTCGAATGGACGTTCTCAGGCGGACCTTGATCATAACGCCGCCCGACTCCTTTATTTGCTATACTTCTGCCTTTATGGCCGGACCACAAACTTCCTATCCTCGTACCAAGATCAACGTTTTGCTGCTCGAGAATATCTCCGACGCGGCGGTGAGTGAATTCGAAAATGCTGGTTATGCGCACGTGACGCGGTTGAGCGGTGCGTTGAGCGAGGCTGAGCTTTGCAAGGCTGTGAAGGGCGTGCATTTGGTAGGAATACGCTCGAAGACCCGCATTACAAAGAACGTGATCGATGCGGCGGACAAACTGCTAGGCGTCGGGTGTTTTTGCATCGGCGTGAATCAGGTCGATCTCGCGGCGGCGACGGAGAAGGGAGTTGCGGTCTTTAATGCTCCGTATTCGAATACGCGGTCGGTGGCGGAGTTGATCATCGGGCTGTGCGTGATGCTGATACGCAAGATCGCGGACAAGAACGCGGCGGCCCACAGCGGCGTTTGGCTCAAGGAATCGAAAGGTAGTTTTGAGCTTCGCGGCAAGACGCTCGGGATAATCGGTTACGGCAACATCGGCTCGCAGGTTTCGACGATGGCCGAGGCGATGGGGATGCAAGTGATCTACTACGATGCGGCGACGAAATTGCCGCTCGGCAACGCACAGCAGACCCGCGAACTCCGCGACCTTTTGCGAAAGGCCGACATCGTAACCTTGCACGTGCCTTCGGATCGGACGACGCGAAATATGATCGATGCCGACGCGATCCGTGCGATGCGAAAAGGCTCGATCCTGATCAACTACAGCCGCGGCGACGTTGTCGATCTCGATGCCGTCGCAAAGGCCTTGAAGTCAGGCAAACTTGCGGGTGCGGCGGTAGATGTCTTCCCCGAAGAACCGGAGAAAACAGGTGATGCGTTCACGTCCGTTTTGCAGAACCTGCCGAACGTGATCCTCACGCCGCACATCGGCGGTTCGACCGAAGAGGCACAGGCAAATATCGGCACGGATGTCACATCGAAGCTCATAAATTATCTTGAGTTCGGCACAAGCGAAGGCTCGCACACCGTGCCGCCTGTTAATCTTCCGCCGCAGGCAGGAACGCATCGCATCCTGCACATCCATCGCAACATTCCGGGCGTGCTCGGCGAGATCAACTCGCGTCTTTCCGACCACGGCATCAACATCCTCGGCCAATATCTAAAGACCAACGACGCCATCGGCTACGTCATCCTGGACATCGAATCAAAGCTCTCAAAAGATGCGTTCGAGCTGATGAAAGGCGTCCCGGGAACCGTAAAAGCGAGAATGGTGTATTGACCTTTACTGCCCGCGAATAACGCGAATGAACGCAGATCAGAAAGCTTCCGCATTGTTCGCGATGATTCGCGGAATTCGCGGGCAAAATAGTTCTTATGAAGATCGTCATCCCGGGCGGGACAGCGCTTCAGCTCGTGGTTAGCGTTTCTCAATATTCTGCCTGAGCGTGCGGAGCACGCGACAAAGCGTTTGTCGGCGGCAAGCCGCCTCCGAGGTTGGTTTTGGGACACGGTTCCACGGCATAAATGCCGTGGCAATTCGGCGGGAAGCTGCATTGAGTGTTACGCCTTTCGGGCTTCGCTGACCGCCCGCTCACGCAGGCGGTTCTGACAAGGCCACCCGCTACCGCAGGTGGTACTGACAGAGATTGCCGGCCCGCTGACGCTGGCGGTTCTGACTTCCGCCCTTAAGGTGTGGGCTTATGGCAAGGACATTTTGTAGATGACAGGACAACTCGCTATTCTAAACCCTATGGTTAGACGATCATTTTTGGTGCTGTTGCTGTTCTTGCTGGCGGGTGTCTGCGAGGCGCAGTGGGTGAAGCGAAATGTTGCGACCGATGCGTCATTCCGCGGGCTTGCGGTGGTGAATCGGAGCGTCGTGTGGGCGAGCGGCACACGCGGCACGGTGATCCGTACGACCGATGGCGGCAAGAGTTGGGATCTGATCAACGTCCCCGGCGCCGAGCGTCTCGATTTTCGCGACATCGAGGCCTTTGATGTGAATACCGCCTACATTCTTTCGATCGGGAATGGCGACAGTTCGCGGATCTACAAGACGACCGATGGCGGCAAGACCTGGAAACAGCAGTTTCAAAATCGCGATCCAAAGAAGTTCTTTGATGCACTCGCTTGCTGGGACCGCAACAATTGTATAGCGATAAGCGACCCGGTCGATGGACATTACCGGCTCATCAAGACGATCGACGGCGAGACATGGGAGCCGATCGTGAGCAACAAGATGCCGGCGGCCAAGGACGGCGAGGCAGCGTTTGCCGCAAGCGGAACCT
>JADYZI010000061.1 GCA_020853255.1 Acidobacteriota bacterium | reverse complement strand
TTCGCGGTGCACGACAATATTTTGCGTGGGGAGCATTGTGGTCAGCATTGTTCGTCCTTGCCGGCGTCCACGTACTGAACCCTGATGATTTCATCGCCCGGACAAATATTGGCCTGATGAAACAGGGACGCGAATTTGACGCCTATTACAATGTCACCGAACTGAGCGATGACGCCGTGCCAGCCCTCATCGAATCGATCGATTCGATGAGCATGGAGGACAAATGCTGGATCGACTACGAACTCAGGCGACGCACCGAAAGCGAACCGTCAGACGACTTGAGAAGCTTTAGTTTCTCAAGATCAAAGGCAAAGGAGTTGATGAAAACATTTGATCCTCAAATAGATGCATCCCAATGTCAGGGGAAGCCGTGGCTATGATTTGGAGAAGCCCGCGTGTCCAACAAACTTTAGTTTGTTGCCCGGCGTCATGTCCAGGCGTGTGGTAACAGAGCCTAGTGAGTAGGCTCCGCCGAACATTGCACCCATACTAACACCGCGAACTTCTGCCATATTTTTATTGCTGGAATCCTCTACTCGTGCTGTTCCGCGACACTCATTACCGCCGCTCCCTTCGCACGGTAAAGCGCGGCCATTTTGCAGCAGTTATCAAAGACCTTTGACGTTACGTAGAATGAATCCGGTTCAGTTTCGGTGGTGCTCGAGGCCCGGCCGGCCTTTATCAGCCAGCCAGTAGCGGCCGCTGCATTGACGTCGTATGTCGGCGTCCACGATGCGTCGGCAGGTGCCCGTCCATCCTTGTCCTCCAGCGAAGTTCCGGCCAGAAGTTCGTCTAGCTCAGCCCCGGACAATGTGGGTTCTGTGTCCCACGCTGTCAGTTTTTTAAGTTTTTCAAGTGGTGTTTCCATAAGACTGGTTTTCTGTCGAAAAAGCCCGACAGCTCCAATTGGCTGCCGGGCAAGTGTCACAGGCTGACAGCCTGTCGTAGTGAATTACACTTTGTTCGCGATCAATTCGGCCAGTGCGGTCGGACGGACCGCCTTTGCTCCGTAAACATGCAGACCTTTCACCGCATCGCCGAACCGCTTTTCCGGCTTGAACGTTTGCACGTCGAGTACCTGTTCAACATAGGCGGTCGCGATACGATGGCCGGCGATGATCTTGTATTTCGTACCGGTCGTATTCGGAACGTTGTTCGATTTTAGGATAGAGAAGCCCGCGGCCTCGCCGACTTCTCCGTTCGAAAGCGTCCTGTCCGATCGCGTCGTACCCGCCTTGATGAACCGCTCGTCCTTGAGCAAAAGCCCATGAAACCACGCCGGAACGACGACGAACCGGCCATCGATCGGAGTGTCGGATTCATCAAGCAGAACGCCGAGATCTACCAGATAGTCGTAGGCGTCGTCCTTGGTCGGCACCTTCGGCGTGGTGACGGACCCGATCTTGTTGCCGGTCGGAACCGCCGCGTCCATCACGCCCGATAGATAAGTGTCCGCCGTCTCGCGCAGCTTCCACGCGGCCCGTTTCATCGCTTCGTCAAGCACATTCACGTTCTGCTGCGCGCGGTCGATGCTGTCCACATAAAAGTTGAAGTATTTCGACTGGTCGATGACAAGCGACAGGTCGCTGTCCGCCAGCGTTTCCGGTTCGTCGATGTCGGAATTTTTCGTATAGTCGCCGATCGTGACATCGCCGATCGAGGCTATCTTGACCGTGTTTCCGGCCTGTCGAATGTCGCCCTCGTAATCGCGGTTTGCAACATTCGCCTGGCCGTAAACAAGCGATTTTTCCAATGCCGTGAGCAGCCGTGCCGCCCAAACTGTGGGTATAAATGTTAGTGACATATTTTTTGTTCAGAAGTGGCGTCTTCAGACGCTAGCTGTGGTCAATGAACTGAATGGGTTTGGGGATGGCGCGTCAGACGCGTCATGTCTATGAACCGAGAATGCGGCGGACCTCGGCCCAGTCAAGTTTTTGTATCTGAGCTGGTGTCATTCGCGCCAGTGATTCGGCAGAGATCATCTGCGTCGGCGAGCCCGTTCCCGCTCCGCCGTCGATCGACCCTGCGGGCTGCCGCTTTCCGAATTGCTCCGGGAAGCGACGCTTCATCCGTTCGACCAACGCCGCCGCATTCTGCAGCTCGCCGTCGTCAGCAAACTGAAGATCATTCTTTACAGAATCGAAAAGAAGCTCGGGCGAGTGCGCGTCCGCGGCACGCAGCAGATCGGCCATTCGCTCGCGGGCGTCGCGCAAGCGGGCAGTGTTTCTGAGCTCAATGTTCTCGGCCCGAAGCCTTTCGATCTCGGGGTCAGGTGTGTTTGTAGTCGATAGAACCGTGTCTTCCGGCTCCGCTGTTATGGTTTGTATGTTGTTAGTTTCGTCCATACGGGTTCGAGCTTAGCCGTGCGAACTGTAACCGTGAATCCTGATCCGAACGATGCGAATGATACGCACGATAGGAATGAAATAGATGGGTGGATGCCCGCGACTTTTGCGGGCAGACAGGGTTGGTTTTTTTGATCGCGAAATGCGGAAAGCAAAAATGCCGAATCAACGAACGGCAAGAGCAATTCGCGATCCCAGATCTGCATTCCGCAATGCACTGAGAACCACCCCGCCAGCCGAAGTGGCTGTCACCCCTCATTTGAAAGGCGGGGAGCCAGACTACTTTTCTTCATTCGACTTCTCCCGAATTGTCCAATCTTCTCAACCACATCAGGAACGAATCTTCAAACACCAGCCAGCCCATTGGCGTCGGCCGGTCGCCGGCGGTTTCGAGCGTTCCGTCCTCGCAAAGCCGGATCAGCATCTGCCGCGAAGGCGGCGGGATGATGATCCGGTGTTTCTTTATCACGCGTTCTATCTCGGACAGCCGCATTTTCACGCGCGGTTTGAACCCTGACGATCGTTTTATCTGTTGTTCCATTATTCTTAGTGTTTTCCAACCTTGCCTATCATTCGTATCGTTCGCTTCATTCGCATCATTCGTACCTTCTCTATTGCAATTCTCTTGCATTGGGCCTTCGATTAATCTGCATATGGCCGGACGCTATGTAAGCGGCGAATGGAACGATCCGATCAATCAAAATAGTCGTCCGTTATCGTCCGGCCGTTTCATAATATCAAACGAATGTATAATCTGCAAGACTTTGTTGCATACGTGAAACGCTAGACCTATGGAACCGAAATCACAGTTTTCCCAATTCGATCAGCTAAAGGCACTGGCGGTAGTGAACATATTCGAGACTGGCCGGCCCTTTGGCGAGTACGCGGCGTTGACGGTCCTGAACGATGCGGCCGGGATCTCCTATGGGATCAGCCAGTTCACGCATAGGTCAGGCTCGCTTTATTCGGTGGTCAGGTTGTATCTGGACAACGGCGGCAAGATCGGCCGTGCGACGCTGATGGGAAACCTGCTTCGGCTGCGTTCGGCCACAGCCGCCGCCATCGATTCCGCCGCGAATGACCGAACGCTCAAGAATGCTCTCAGGGCGGCGGGTGCCACGCGTGAAATGCGCGTCGCTCAGCAACACGTCGCGTTCGAACGATATCTGGGCCCGGCGACCGACGCCTGCTTCGTGAATGGGTTCACGCTGCCGCTCTCGCTTGCTGTTATCTACGATTCGATCACGCACGGCTCATGGGAAATGATCCGTGACCGCGTGCGAGTGAATAGATATCGAACCTCCGCCGCTAGTTTTGAAAAACGCTGGATCACAGAATACGTGAAAAAGCGGCATGCGTGGCTTCGCGGAATCCCGCGGCTCAAAACGACCTCGTACAGGACCGCATTTTTTCTGGCGCAGATCATCGCGGGCAATTGGACCCTCGATCTACCGGTTACGGTACACGGCTTCTCACTTTCTATCAGGAATTTTCCGGCGGATATCACCGGAAACACAGCTTCGGCGGCCGGGTCACAGTCATCCGCAAATACCGCAAATAACCCCACAGTGCCTTCCATCGCAGAACGCAAAAATGCGTTCCCTGCCCAACCATCCCGGCCGCCGAAAACCGTCCGTGAAGAGTTAGCCGACGCCCTTGCCATATACGACCGTTTCGAATCGGTTATTCAAACGATTCTGACGAGAACCGATTCCGCAAAATCGCTCTGGACAACCGTTGCCGGCACATTGTGGCAAACGTTCTGGGCCGTTGTGTCGTTCCTAATCGGGTTGCCGCGCGAGGTTTGGCTTGCGGTCGCGTTGATCGCGGGGGTGCTGACACTTGCTTACCTGTATCGACAATTTGCGCTGGGCCGCATACGAGAGATGCAGGGGCTTTTATTTCTAACGCCGGCAGCGGGACGGCAAATAGAACCCGCCGGGAAAACCAATGAACGACATTAAGAATATTTTTATTGCGTGGATAAGCGCCGGTTCGCCGGTGCTTGCC
>JADYZI010000060.1 GCA_020853255.1 Acidobacteriota bacterium | reverse complement strand
TCAACCTCGGCGTTCCAATGCCGGCAAGCACTCGTGCCTGGCAGCTGCAGCCGCTGGCTGAGCAGTATCCGGTCGTGGCAAAGCTGCTCGAATATCGCGGCGTTGCAAAATCGCTCTCGAGCTTTGGTGAGAACATTCTAGAATTCATCGAGCCGCAAACCGGCCGTATCCATGCCGATTTTCGCCAGATAGGTGCCCCGACCGGACGTTTTTCGTGTTCGAACCCGAACCTCCAGCAGATCCCGCACGACAGGAGCTATCGCCGCTGCTTCACTGCTGCCGCCGCCGGCAGCAAACTTGTGATCGCGGACTATTCGCAGATCGAGCTGCGAATATTGGCTGAATTTTCAGGCGACGAAAGATTCATCGACGCATTCGTGTCAGGCCAGGATTTCCACGCCGCCTCGGCATCACAGGTCTTTGGCGTTTCTCCCGACCAAGTTACCGACGATATGCGTTCGTTCGCAAAACGGCTGAATTTCGGCATTGTTTACGGCATCGGAGCTTCGCGGTTCGGCCTTATGACGGGGCTATCGCAGAACGAGGCCGAGGACGCAATGCGGAAATATTTTGGCACGTTCCGGAAACTTGATTCCTACCTTAGAAACGAAGGCCAACGTCTATTGAAGGACAAGAGTGTAAGGACCGCGTCCGGACGGCTCCTGCGGCTTCGTTTTGATGAGAACAGCCGAGAGCAGATCGCGTCAGCGCGTCGGTATGGGATCAATATGCCGATCCAGGGCACGTCAGCCGACATTCTTAAACGCTCGCTTCGTCTCCTGCATGATTCCATCCGCGACACCTCAGCCAAACTCGTGAACATCGTTCATGACGAGGTCATTGTCGAGTGCTCAGCCGGCGAAGCGGACCAAACGGCCGAAAAGCTTGAGAATGCAATGTGCTCGGCGGGCCGCGAATATCTGCAAAAAGTACCGGTCAAGACCGATGTAAAAATAGCCGATGAATGGAGCAAATAGAATGTGCCGTACGGTTAGCGTGCCGGATCCGATAAGGCCAGCACGTCCGCGATCAACTTCTGCTGGTCTCGACTGAAGCTAAATTGAAAAGCACCGAGGTCAAAGATCGAATTCGTCGCGGTGGCCATCCTCACGAGGTCCTCACGCTGTATCTCAAAGTTCAAATATTCCATATCTTCGCGGGGCTTGGCAGCGTACCGGCCCGGCCCGAGATCGCGGTCGTTCGCTCGGAGTACTAAATTATGCTGTTCGGCAAAACGCGGCCGTTTGGTCAATACCCAGAACGTCAGCAGAACATTCGCCGGGGCCGCGGACAATTCATTCCCGGCGTACATAAACCCGATCGCAAAATTCATCGCCTGAACGCCCGATCGCCCGGTGTCCGAAAAGTTTTCGGAAACGCCCATCAGCTTGGACACATTTGAATCCGGATCATAAGAGAGTTTAATGCCCTTACTGCTGCCGAGATCTTTTATCTGTCTGGTGATAACAGCATTCGTTTTTGATTGGGCCTGGGCCGCAACACAAGCGGCGGCGAGAATGGCAATAACGAACAGTTTTTTCATTGAAAAAGTAAAGATCGAAGTGCGGGATTTAAAAGAAGTTCGGGCCGTAGATGAGGCCGGCCATAGAAATTATGGCACGCGCCCGCGTCGGATGGAAAGAAAAAAACGAGGCCTGCCCGGCGGAGTCGTTTTGAACGCTCCCGTTCTAAAAAGCGATAGGCCCCCGCGGCCGTCTTCAGTCCAGATCTCTGGCTGATAACAGCCCGGGGGCCTATCGGTTTTGGTTTGCCAGATTTCTTCCGCTCTTCTCTAATTCGCCGAAGAGCGGAATCCCACGGTCCTATTTCATACCCGGCCCGGCCTCGGTCTCAAGCGGCTTGCCCTCCGGATCAAGTATGGTTATCCCGTAACCCAGTTCCTTTAGCCCCGGCTCGATGACCTTTCGGTCACCGACTATCACTATCGCCATCTTTGCCGGATCAAGATACTGTTTCGCCACCCGATTAACGTCGCTTAGTGAAACGGCGTTCACACGGGCAATATAGTCGTTAAAGTACGACTGCGGCAGATTGTACGTCACCAGGTTGGCAAGCTGCCCCGATATCGCACCGACCGTTTCGAAGGCTCCCGGATAACGCCGAATGAGGCTCTGTTTGTTGTATTCCAACTCCTTCTGCGTTACCGGCCGCCCGCCGCGGATATCATTTAGTTCCTTTATGAACTCTTCAACGGCCTCCTTTGTGTAAGCCGTCTGAATGTCGCCGCCGGCCGAAAATGGCCCGGCTCCCCGCCGAAATGACCAGGTGCTTCGTGCTCCGTAGGTGTAGCCCTTGTCTTCACGCAGATTCATATTTATCCGCGACGTGAAAGCACCGCCGAGGATCGTGTTCATCACGTTCAGAGCATAGTAGTCCGGATTCAGCCGATCGACGCCGACCTGTCCGATCGACACGACAGACTGGGCCGAGCCCGGGCGATCGACAATAAAAATACGCGCCTTCTCGATCGGTTTTGCGGCCGGTATCGAACGTGCGGAGACGTCGCCAGGCTTCCAGTTGGCAAACGCTTTTTCGAGCTTGGATTTGAGCGTTGCTTTATTAAAATCACCGACAACGATCAAAACGCCATTGTTCGGCCGGAAGGTCGATTCGTAGTATTTCACCAGGTCGTCGCGTGAAATGGCTTTTAGCGACGCCTCGGTATTATCGCGGCCATACGGCTGATCGCCGTAGAGTACCTTCGCGTAAACATTGTTCGAAATGGCGTTCGGGTTGGACCGCTGCTGCCGAAGGCCGACCAGAGCTCGGGCCCGCAGGCTTTCCAGCTCTTTGGCCGGGAATACAGGATTCAGGATGACATCCGTGTAAATATCGAGGGCCTGATCGAGATTTTTTGTCAGCGTCTGAAGTCCGACATTGGTCGAATCATAACCGGATCCGGCATTAACGCTTGCCCCGATGCCCTGAAGCTGGTTGGCGATCTCGACCGCGCTTCTTGTTTTGGTACCGTCGTCCAGCAATTGGGTCATCAGGCCGGAGACACCGGTGCGGTCGTCCGGCTCATTCACCGAACCTGTCTTTAGCACGAGGTTCATTGAAATGATCGGCAATTCCTTCTGTTCGACCATCCATATCTCAAGCCCGTTGCTGAGCTTGGCCTTCTCGATCGGCGGCAGCGAGAACTTTGGCTGCGGTCCCGGCTTCGGCAGCTTTTCGGTCTGCTCGGCGATCTTCGCCTCGTCCGGTTTTGATTTTTTAACGGACGTTCCGCGGTCCGCGGCGCGGTCAGAGCGCGGAGCTTCGCCCGTGCGCGGAACATACGTCATTACAAGGCGGTTCGACCCTAGATACTCGTTCGCAACCCGCGACACATCCGCCGCGGTCACCTTTCGGTATCGGTCCAGGTCCGGCTGGAAGTAGTCCGGTTTGCCAAGAAAACCGGCATAGCTGGTCAACTGGCCGGCCTTGCCAAGAGTTGTCTGCAGGCTATAGATGCTTTGAGATTCGATCGAATTCAATGCCCGCGACATCTCTTCCGCCGTTGGCGGTTCTTTCTTGATCCGGTCGATCTCAAGATTGACCTCTTTTTCTATAACGTCAAGGTCCTTTCCCGGCCGTGCGGTTGCGGTTATCTGGAATGTTCCCCCGGCCTCATTGGCCCCGTTGCCGCCAAATATCTGCGAGACAAGTTCCTTGCCGTACAAGAGATTACTTTGCAGCCGTGAGGTCCTGCCCGATGACAGGATAAAGCCGAGCATGTCCAGTGCGGGTTCGTCCGCCGCATACGCCGGGACGCTGTGCCAAACCATATACCGGCGCTGAAGAGGCACTGTATCTTCAACCGTGGTTCGGATCTCCTTATCCAGCTTTGGTTCCTTCGGGTTCGGCCGCACAATGTCGGAACCCTTGCTGATCGGGCCAAAATACTTCTCGACCCAACCGCGTGCTTCTTTCTCGTCGAAATCGCCGGAAAGGACAAGGTACGCATTGTTCGGAACGTAGTATTGGCGGAAGAACGATTTTACGTCCTCCATCGACGCCGCCTGCAGATCTTCGAGCGATCCGATCGTCGTCCAGTGATATGGATGGCCCGCCGGGTACATGATCTCGGTGATCTTTTCAAAAGCCGTTCCGTAAGGCTGGTTATCGACACGCTGGCGGCGTTCGTTTTTCACAACGTCGCGCTGGTTATCAAGCTTTTCCTGCGTCATTGCGTCAAGAAGCCCGCCCATGCGGTCGGCCTCAAGCATTACGGCCAGTTCAAGAAAGTTTGACGGGACGGTCTCAAAGTACCATGTCCGATCGACGTTCGTCGTTCCGTTGATCGTCGCACCGGCTTCCTGGAGCGGTGTGAAATAATCGGCATCATAGTTCTTCGAGCCCTGGAACATCATATGTTCGAAAAGATGAGCGAAGCCGGTCCGGCCGGGCACCTCATTCTTTGATCCGACGTGGTACCACACACCGACCGACACGATCGGCGTTGACTTGTCCTGATGCAGAATGACACGCAGGCCGTTCTTTAGGGCGTATTCCTTCACACTCAAGGGCGGAAGTTTATCAAAACTCTGGGCGGGCGCGTTCGCTGCTGCAAGCACGAACGCGACGAGAAATCCGGCAAAGATCTCTTTGATGCGCATGGCAAGCTCCTTAGATTTATATGTTATGCACTGATACACCGCCAACGCATCCAACCCGAAGATCGAACCATTGGCAGCTATGAATATGTGACCTGATTATACTACGCGTTCAGCTTTGATTCAGTTTCACGGGGGCTATAGCGGCAACTTTTTCCTGCTTTGAAATGACAACGCCGCCCGGCTTTTCGACCGTAATGGCGAACGCCTGCGGATTGCGGGCCCGGATCTTTGGGTCGATCGGGAGAATAACATCGCCGTCCGTAGTTATGTCGAAAACGCCGCCATCGACCGGCGTTTTTGGCCCCTGCCCTTCTTCAACTATCCACAATTGATAGGTTTGTTTATCCGGATCGTTCTTCGGCAGCCCGCGGAGCCGTATGTAGCCCGCCTGTTTCGCATCGCTCCATACAACGTCGCCCGAAACATTGACGTTCTCCATCTTTCCCGGGCCCCACTCCGCCTTGACCATCTGTGGTGACGATTCCATAAAACGCTCGCGCTCCTGGGCGGGCGTCAGCCGTTCTTCGGGCGTCGGCGTCGGCGTCGGTTGGCCGGCGATCTGCGGACCACCGCGCGGAATAAGCAGTGAGACAGCAAGTGCCACACACGCCGCCGCTGCGACCGCCCAGCCCATCCAGTCGAACCACGACCGGCCTCTGCCGCCGCTAAGGACTATTTGCCGCTGCGGTACCGCGGATTCCTCATCTGCCGCGCTAGCTCCAAAAAATCCATCTGCATCGCTCCGCAGTTTTGACTGCAGCGATGCCGGCATTTCAGCCGCCGGATCAAGATCGACCAGCCCAAGTGCCGCTATTGTCTTTTCAATGGATTCCGCATCGAGCTGATCGTATCCGAGTTGATCAAGTTCCCTCGCCTCTTCGTCGCTCAGCCCGTAAACGAATTTATCGCACAGGAGGTCTAGCACTTTTTCTTTTTCTTCGCCTGTCATGCGTGCACCTCCTTACCGGATTCCAAATTCCCCAAGCCTAAAAATTCGCGCGCCTGCAAAATGCCGCGCCGGGCGTGTGTCTTGACCGTTCCGAGCGGCATTCCTGTATGGTCCGCTATCTCCTGATGCGAGAGCCCCTGGACAATGGATAGCTGCAGTACCTGGCGCTGTTCGGGCCGCAGAGCGTTCAATGCTTTGACAGCATCGTTTGCCTCGATCGAGGCCTGCATTTTCCTGTCCGATCTGTCCATGGGTTCAACCGCGACATCGTCCAAAGCATCCGCCGAGATGCGGCGTGAGGAAAAGCGGATGCGGTCGATGATGCGCC
>JADYZI010000059.1 GCA_020853255.1 Acidobacteriota bacterium | reverse complement strand
GGGTGTCAATTTCCAGGATAATCCCAACATTTCAAAAGAGGAACAATCTATGCAGGAACGCCGCCAAGGTGCGAGATATCCCGTCTCGTTCCCAATTCGGGTCAAGTGGAGGGAGGAAGGTTCAAGCTTTACCGAGGAAGGCCTGACCGAGAATGTGGCCGTCGCCGGGGCCCTCGTCTATCTTCCGCGCAAGCTGCCGTCGGTCGGTTCAAAGGTCGAGCTGACGATAACGGAACACTCTAACGATGAGGTCAGTGTTACGGCCCAGGTCATCCGCCTTGAACGCAACGCCGCGCATCCGCAGGTCGCCCTGAACCTGCTCGACGGAATGCGGGCATGGAAAAAGAAGGTCTGGGAACACGCCGCCGAAACCATTGCGGCTGAAAGGCCCGATGACCTGGACGAGTGGTAAACATCCGCACACTCGCGATTTGACCGCCAGCCAGCAACCAGCGCACAATTCTCGTGTATGAAAATTCTGGTACTCGGAGCGGGCCGTATGGGTTACGGCGCCGCCTATGACCTTGTGCACAATTCACCCGATGTCGAACGGGTGACGATCGCCGATTTTGACGCAAAAAAAGCCGAAGAGGCAGCCGTAAGGGTCGGCACAGCGAGAATCGAACCGCGGCATGCTGATGCGTCGGTTTACCATGAGATGGCAGCCTTGATGGCCGGACATGATTCGGTCATCTCGTGCGTAAATTATTGGTATAACGAATCGCTTTCTCGAGCGGCTATCGAAACGAAAGCCAACTTCTGCGATCTCGGCGGCAACAATTATGTCGTCGATGAGCAGCTTGCCCTTGACCCGGAGGCAAAAGCGGCCGGCATCAACATAATTCCCGACTGCGGGCTTGCTCCCGGCATGGTATCGATACTGGCAATGCACGGTGCCGCCAGGTTTGATCGGCTTGATGAGCTGCACATCCGCGTCGGCGGCCTGCCGCAAGATCCGCGGCCGCCGCTCGATTATCAGCTTGTTTTTAGCGTTGAGGGATTGATCAACGAATACGTCGAGGCCGCACGCGTTATCCGCGGCGGCAAGGTAATTGAAGTTCCGTCTATGACCGAGCTTGAATCGCTCAAATTCGACGGCTTTCCGCCGCTCGAGGCATTTCAGACCAGCGGCGGCACGTCAACATTGCCCGATTCTTTTCTGGGCAAGATCAAGGATCTCGATTACAAGACAATACGCTATGCCGGCCACTGCGAAAAATTCAAGACTATGATCGACCTCGGCCTGTGTTCGAGCGATGAGATACTCGCCGATTTCGTCAAAGTGAAACCGCGCAAGGTCTTTGGCGAACTGCTTCAGCGGCACTTGCCCGCCGACGGCCCGGACTATGTTCTGGTTAGATTGGAATTCGTCGGCCAAAAGGCGGAAACACGACCGGTAGGGAGTGTGCCCCCGAACACGGATGGCCCTTCACGCCTCCGCTACGACATCATCGACAAACAAGACGAAAAAACCGGCCTATCCGCAATGATGCGGACAACAGCATTCCCGGCGTCGATAATCGCACAAATGATGGCGAAAGGTGAGGTGCTAATGCGCGGGGCAACACCGCAGGAAAAGGCGATCGATTCGGAACGATTCGTCGCTGAACTGGAACGCAGAAATATTAAGATCGCCGTGGGCTGGAGGGAAGGTGAGTAAGTTTACAAAACCTGCCAACGAAATGTGACGGATTCGTTCGGCACATGCGCGATCACGACAAGCTTCACGATCTGTTGGTAACTTTTTTCATTTCTGTCCGTGATCCGCAGCAGATAGATGCTGCCCAATTTGACCGGGGCCCAGTTGTCTTTCGATGGACGCCCCTTGAGCAAAGCGTCAGATCTCTCAAGTTCCTGAGTCGTGTGGGCTCGACGGTCTGCCAGAATGAAAATTTTGCCGTCCTTCACCTGAATAGAAGCGAATCCCTGGCCATTTCCAACCGTTTCTTCATACTTGTATTTTCGCTGAAGTTCTGTCGAGGTCCCGATGTCGATTATGGTCCCCTCTCTTCCGCCTTCAAAGCCAACCGTAAACGCGTCAGGGTTATAGCTGTTGTAGTTAAGATCGCTGCACCGGTTGCGAACCTCGTTCTCGTAAAAGACACCTCCGTAACCACCGTCTCGGAAACATAGGAATTGAGCCAGAGGATCGCGGGCGTACAAGGTTGATATCCCGGTCTTGACCTCTTTCGCCGTCGGGCCAGCCTGGGCCATGCTAAAAGTGGGACAGAAGAACAGCGAAACGGAAAGGACCGCTGCAAGCATGATGCAATTCGTTTTCATGGCAATTTTCTCGGAGGTGATGGTTGAAAAACAAATCGGCCGCGACTTATTCAAGTCACGGCCGGATACTATCTTAAGCACGCAATCCTATCAACCGCGGATTTGCTTTCTTTTTCAACAGCTTTCGCAGTTTGAGCCTGGCCTTGTGGAGCTGCGATTTTGACGTTCCGACCGAGCAGCCTAATATTTTGGCCACTTCTTCGTGTTCAAAGCCCTCGACGTCGTGCAGGACGAACACGTTCTTGTACCCTTCGGGCAGTTGGTCGATCGCATTTTCGAGAGCGATCTTGTCAACGATACGCATTCTCTCAGGATCGGCCGTACCGGTTACGATCTGGTCGGGCGTTTCGCCTTCCTCGGTCACTTTCTCGAATTTCACGTTCCTTTTGCGAAAGTGCATCAGGACCTGATTCACCGTAAGGCGGTGCAGCCATGTCGTAAAGGCCGAATCGCCGCGAAAGCTGCCGACCTTGCGGTAAAGCTGGATAAATACGTCCTGCGTCAGGTCTTCCGCCTCATATGCATTCTGGAGCATCCGCAGGCAGATAGAATATACCCGGCGGTGGTGGCGGTGATATATCTCCTCAAAAGCGGCCATGTCACCGTTTGCGGCAGCCTGAGTCAGGTCAAAATCCTTCGCCTTGGACGGGTTCGCGACCGTGGGTTTAGCAACTCCGCCGCGAGCCGTCACGTCAGCAGCACTGGTTTGGAATATCGGATAGTCTAATGTTTCTGTGGTCATTGCTTGTTCCCCCCGAATCTGTGAGCTTCAATTGGTGTGCCAAACTGTGAGTGCCGAAACAGGTTCATAATATT
>JADYZI010000058.1 GCA_020853255.1 Acidobacteriota bacterium | reverse complement strand
TCGAAGTTGGTGCCGAGGGCGAGACTCGAACTCGCACGTCTTTCGACGCTAGATCCTAAGTCTAGTGCGTCTGCCAATTTCGCCACCTCGGCACTGCGACCAAGGATTAAACTCTAGTCGGTGAAATGGCCAAACGCAAGCCGTCACGGAAACCTTTGGGCGTGCCGATCACTTTGTCAGATATTTCTGCTTGTATTCGTCCCACGATGTATCGAAATCACGGCTATCGAGATAATCTGTTTTCGCCGGGCCTACGAACTTGTCTTCGGCCTTTCGAAACAGTTTGTATCCGCTGTACCCGATCGCCGCAATAACGCCAAAAACAAGGCCGTACCAGATCAGCGACGTCACCAGGCCGAAAAGCCAGAAGAAAAGCATCACTCCAAAGATCAGCCCGAGTATCGCCAGCAGCAGCTTAATAAATTTCATGGCTCGAAAACCTCCGTAATTTCTATTCTATACGGAATTCGGTCCGTTTTGTTCGTGCAAATTTTTCTGCTGTCGTATAATTCGATAGCGAAGCCAAACTCGCACTGAGGTCAAAGTCTCTGAATTCAAATATCACAGAAATCACAAAGATCGCACGGTCGCTCGGAGCAGAAGTAAGCGGGCCGGAAACTAGTACGGCTTCCGATGTCACCCATGACTCGCGCCAGGTCCATGCGGGAACTCTCTTTGCAGCGATCCGGGGTACAACGGTGGACGGGCATCGCTTCATTGAGGATGTTATGCGACGCGGGGCTGCGGGTGTTATCTCCGAACTTGAGCGCCCGCCGGACTTTGACGGGGTTTGGCTAAGGGTTGGTAACGCACGCGAAGCCCTGGCACGCGCGGCGGCCGTTATTAACGGCGATCCGTCGCATTCGCTTGCCCTTGTCGGGATCACCGGCACGAACGGCAAGACCACCACAACATACCTGTGTCGTGCGCTAGCACAGGCGGCCGGCCAAAAGGCAGCGATGCTGACCACGGTCGAATACTGCGTCGGCGATGATTGCGAACCGGCGGTCAGGACCACTCCGGAAGCCTCTGACACGAACCGCTTCCTCCGCCGGGCCGTAGATGAAGGCTGCACGATGGCGGCAATGGAAGCGTCGTCGCAGGCGATCGACCTGCACCGCTGCGACTGGCTCAGGTTCAAGGTTGGTGTATTCACCAATCTCACCCGCGATCATCTCGACTATCACGGGACTATGGAAAACTACTTCGACGCCAAGAAGAAGTTGTTCGACGGGCGTTTAGGAGAATCTCCGGGTTCGAGTGTCATAAATATCGATGATGAATGGGGGCTAAAACTTTCTGAAGAGTTGAGGGCCGCTGGCCAGCGCGTGGTTACTTTCTCGCAGAAGGGCCCAGCCCAAGCCGGATCGCAGATCGATGCTGACCTTTCT
This sequence comes from Acidobacteriota bacterium, assembly GCA_020853255.1. The sequence continues at coordinate 3,816 of JADYZI010000058.1, read as the reverse complement.
GCAGATGACATCAGGGTCTCGCTCCTCGAGGGCACTTCGTTCCGCCTTAATTCGCCCGCTGGTCAACGGCGGATAACGTCTCCGCTTGTCGGAAAACCGCATGTTTACAATATGCTTGCGGCTTCGGCCGTTGCCCTGGAACTCGGGTACGGCCTTGACGCGATCGCCGCCGGATTTAGAACCTGCATTGGCGCGCCGGGCCGGTTTGAGAGAGTTCCGCATGACGGAGATTTCGCCGTCGTCGTTGATTACGCTCATACGGACGATGCCCTTTTGAACACGCTCAAAACGGCACGCGAGTTGACCGGCGGGCGCATCATTACGGTCTTTGGTGCCGGTGGTGACCGCGACCGCTCAAAGCGTGCCCCAATGGGCCGTATCGCCGGCGAATACAGCGACCTGGCTATAATAACCTCCGACAATCCGCGAACGGAAGATCCTGTCGCGATCCTTGATGAGATCGAGGCCGGGATCAAACAAACACGATGTGAGTATCTTTCCGTCCCGGACCGGCGTGACGCAATATTCGAGGCAGTAAAACGGGCGGGTTTCGGCGATGTGGTCATTATCGCCGGCAAGGGCCATGAGAATTATCAGATCATCGGGCAGGACAAGTTCGACTTCGATGACCGGATGGTCGCTTTGGAAGCGATCGCGAGCCTCGGTAACGATTAGCAGTGGTCATCCAGACTCACCAAATCTCGACATCAGGTCCGCGATCACGCTTCTTTGTGCGTCGGAAGGGTCGATAAATCTAACAGCAAATCCGATCTCGACTGCCTGATTGCGCACCTCGCCAAGGATCTGGACCTTCATTCCGTCGCCGAGCGGCAAGTAAATATTTACGGTATCGCCCGATTGGACATTGCCGGAACTGAGCACAAAGCAGCCAGTCACGCTAAGATCGCTGACAGTACCGTTCCTGCGGCCGCCCGGTCCTTCCCATTCCATGTCGATCGAAACGTTTAGGCGTTCATGTGACCGACGGTCAATTCCGCTTCTTCTATCTGAGTTTGCCATTGCCATCCTGTCCGGTGCCTGACGCTCCGGCCCTATGAGTTAAGTAATAATAAACCGGTAATCCCAGAATAATGAGCCCGAGGCCAATGAATGACTGCCTGGGTGAGGTCACAAGAGTGTTTATCAGCAGCCAGCCCGCAACCAGCAGGAATATGACCGGAATGACCGGATAACCCCATGCCCTGTAAGGCCGGTCCGCATTGGGGTATTTTCGTCGAAAAACAAAAATAGACGAAGTGACCAGGGCGTAAAAGATCCATGAGCCAAAGATCACATAGTCGGTCAGCGTATCAAACGAACCTGACAGGGCGAGGATAGCCGCCAGAATACCCTGGAAAATAAGTGCCCTTACCGGTACTCCGGTTATTGAAAGGATGCCGAGCTTCTTCAGCATCAGGCCGTCAGTCGCCATCGCATACGGCACTCGCGACCCGCTAAGGATCGAAGTATGCAAAGTGCCAAGCGACGAAAGCATCAGCCCGACCGTAAAAAACGCAACGGCAATGCCCGCACCAAATGTTCCGATACCGCCAAAGAATCCGCTGACCAATACCTTAGCTACGGATGAACTGGTCGGTACCGAGGCGATCGTCGTCGGATCAAGTACATAAAAATATCCGATGTGAACAACAACATAAAGAATGATGATCAGTACCGTGCTGCCGATTATGGCCAAGGGAATATTTCTACCGGGTTCCCGGACCTCGCCGGCAACGAATGTAAGATTGTTCCACCCGTCATAGCCCCATAGCGCCCCAAGCATCGCTGCACCGAAACCCGCCGCAAAACTGTAAGAGGCCGACCCGTAGCGCGCCGAATCAGCGACGCCTTCACAGGTTCCGCCGCTGTTTACCATCGAAAAATGTGAAACATCACCCGTCACCCAGATGAACGCACCCAGGCCGACAAAGAGGATCAGCACGATCTTTACCGCGGTCAAGACCGTGGCGATCTGTCCGCTGAGCATAACGGTGGCCGCGTTCAGTGTCGTAAAGATAACGATCATCATCAGCGCAACCAACTGGATCATGGTGACATCCATGAAAGATGTCTTAATGACAACCGCCTCACCCAGCTTGTTGCCGCCTATAAAATCGTTAAGCCCGATCGCAAATGCCATCCCGGCGGCGGCCTGCGAACCAGGCTTTGCAATGAACATCTGCATCCAGCCATACAGAAAACTTGACAGCCGCCCATACGCATCTCGGAGAAAAACATACTCACCGCCCGTTTGAGGTTTCATGGCGGTCAGCTCGGCATAGGTCAGAGCGCCCGCAAGAGACAGAAGGCCCGCCACGACCCAGACGACCAGCACCCACTCCGGACTGCCAACATTGCACGTCATCACCCGCGCCTTTAAGAAAACGCCGGTACCAATAACGTTTCCGATGATCACCGACACAGCGGCGATCAATCCGAGGCCTCGAATGACGTGTTGATTTTCAGTAGCCTTAAGGTCCATAAATTTTGCCGGGAAGAGGCGGACAATCCGAATTGATTCGGAACATATTACGCGAAATCGGCCGGTATGGGAAATTTGTCCGGTAATGCCTCCAATAGCTCGGGTTCAATTTTAGCAGCCGGATAACAAGGTCGTGTCTTGTTTTGCGAATTTCGTGGTCCGTCTTCGCTCTCGCTGCAATACAGGTCATGAGCAACGACCGGACGCTCGAAGCAAGTGACATGGTAAGATGCTCTCAAATGAGAGGCGTCGATATTACACCTGACCAACTCGCGCGTGCCCTGACGGACAGCGGACCGGGAACGTGTATTCTGGACAGTTGCGGCGTGGATCACGCCGGGCCGAACCTGTTGATCGCGGGGATCGAGCCAGTCAGAACGGCCCGGCTAACCGGCCCGGATCCGGCGCAAATTTTATCGCAGTTCGAAGACCTGCTCTCCAACGATAACCTTGCGGCCATCTTTACTATCTCGTACGGCCTTGGGCTTGCGATCAATGGCATCCCGGATCACTCCTCGTCGGGTGAACCGGTAATTTTCGCAGCCCTCTTCGATACGCTTGCGGTCCATGACTATAAAAGCGGGCAGGCCCAGATAGCTGGCGATGAAGCTGTGTGCCGCGGGCTGAAAGAACGGCTGATCCGACATTCTGACCCGACGGTCCCGCTGACCGAGACGGGATCATTTGGCGCGGCCTATACCTCCAATTTTTCTCGCGACGAGTACATTGCCGCCGTCGAGAGCGTTAAGGAACTCATTCGCGACGGCGAGACCTATCAGGCCAACCTTACCCAGCAGTTGACCGTTCCTTTAGCTCAAGGGCTCCATCCGAGGGATGTCTTTCTTGCTCTAAGACACGATCATCCCGCCGCCTTCGCCGCGTATATTGAACGCGGGGATTCGACGGTCGTTTCTGCTTCACCGGAACTATTTTTTCGGGTAGATCACCGCGGCGGCCATCGAGCGATCACTGCATCGCCGATAAAAGGCACCAGGCGTCGCGGTTCAACTGAGACTGAGGACCGGCTTCTTCGGCACGAACTTCGCACAAGCGCAAAGGACAGGGCCGAAAATGCGATGATCGTAGATCTGATGCGAAATGATCTCGGCCGGGTCTGTGAATTCGGTACTGTCGAGGTCAAGGCACTGTGCCGGTTAGAAGAACATCCAACCCTCTTTCATCTTGTCTCAACTGTCGAGGGCGACCTACGCGAACGCATCTCAACATCTGACATTCTCCGCGCCGTTTTCCCTTGCGGATCGATCACTGGGGCGCCGAAGATACGCACGATGGAAATACTCGAAGAATTGGAAACACACCCTCGCGGCCTTTCG
>JADYZI010000057.1 GCA_020853255.1 Acidobacteriota bacterium | reverse complement strand
ATGCCGGTTGATGGATCGACTTGATGATGGACTGAAATGTGCGGTCGAGTTCGTCGATGCAGTTATTTCGCTCCAGGTTCACGACCGCCAGGTCTTTTATCACATTGTCTTTCTCACTGACAGGTATTTTTTCAAAATCGTAAACCGTTTCCTGCACATGCCATAGGCGGCAGTTTATCTCGGCAAGTGTCGAGAAAATTTCACCCAGGCTTCCCGATATTTCGCGGACCTCATTTCCTTCTTTCTTGTACACCTTATTTGCCGCAAACGTAAGCTTCTCGATCGGGATCTCACCCGCAACAGCGGCCGCGATGAAATGGTCCATTTCTTCCTGCAGCTGCGTTTGCTGATGCGCGAGGCTTGCGAGCCGTTCGCCGTCTTCGGTATGCCATTGTTTGAGCTTTACGATCGTGAGCTTGTCGCTCAGTGTACCAAGCGTTTCTGCCATAAAATAAAAATTACCTCTCCATCATTATCCTTGCCAGAGGGCCAATATCAACCTTCGGCCGCCATCCGAGCGACATGATAAGGGCGGGATCCGATACCAGTGTTCGATATTCGCTCTTGAAGTTCGGCGTTTCACTGACATATTCCCGCCAGTCCTTTCCCGCTATGCCAAAACAAAGTTCCAGCCATTCTTCAATTTTATGGGCCTGTCCGCTGCCGATGACAGCCTCGAAAACTATGTCCTGATTCACAAGAAGCCAGACGGCTTCCATAATATCGCCGGCGAAATTGAACTCCTTTTTCACCGATATGTCGCCTATCTGGATCTGCTTTCCTTCACGGGCCGCATCCGCGATCAGCTTGTTCACATGCCTGGGTGAACGCCGCGGGCTGTCGTGATTGAACAGATAGCCTACGTAAACTCTCATCGCCAATGAACGGTAATATCGCCCCGCAAAAACTGAAGCGATCCGGCTTACGGCATACGGGCTGAGCGGAACGAACGGCGTTTGCTCATCGATCGGCGTACCGTTATTTTCAAACTGCATTGCACTGCCCGACAGAAACACCTTACTGCCCGGACAGTGGCGATATGCCGCCTCAAGAATATTGATGGTTCCGGTCGCAATGGCGTCGTGATTTTCATACACGGCCTCGTGCCCGGTCGTTGAGCATGCCGCAAAATGAAAGATGTATTCCGGGCGTTCGGCCGCTATCATCTGTCCGACGAACGCTCGATCGGCAACATCGCCAACGATATCCGCTGACCTCGAAACGCCGATAACCTCAACATTCTCACGGCGGAGCATCTGCTTCATATAGAAGCCGTCCTGTCCGCCTGATCCGAAAATTATTGCCTTCATCGCTTCACGATCTCTATCGTCGGCAAGGGGAAAATAAACCCGACGCCTTTGTCAAGCATTTCCCTTTCACGCTCGATGAACTCTGCCCTAAAATGCCACGGCAAGACCAGATAATAGTCCGGCCGCATCGCCCGTGATTCCGACTCGCTCACGATCGGGATATTTGTGCCGAGCGTTCGCGCTCCGAACTTGTCCGGGTTCCTTTCAGCCGCACATTCGACGATCGAATCATCAATGCCGCAGAACTGAAGTATCGTATTTCCCTTGGTAGATGCCCCGTAAATATGGATGCGTTTTCCTCGTTCCTTTAAGCCGAGAAGCAACGCACGGAGTTCATCCCTCTGCTTCTCGATCCTGCTTTGGAATGCCAGGTAAGGCTCATCGGTAGATAATCTCAGGCCCGCCTCACGCTCATGCACCTCATCTATAGCCAATTGGCCATGGTCAGACCGATGTATGCCGCTTCCCGCGTGCGTTGCCAAACACCTGATACTGCCGCCGTTGATGTCGTTGAACGACAAATCAAAAACTTCCAGCCCGGCCATGTTCAATATCTTTTCGATCACCGTCAGACTGTAATATTCGAGATGTTCATGACAGATAGTATCGTAGGAATTCAGCGCGAGCATCTCTGGCATATACGACATTTCAAATGCCCAGATGCCGTCGTCCGCCAGCAATGCCTTGATCTCACGACTAAAGGCGACGGGATCTTCAAGATCGTAGAACATCGCGATCGATGTAATGATGTCGAGCTTTCGGCCGCCGAGCAGGGCGTCAAGTTTTTGTGAAGGAAAAATATCCTGAATGACCTCGAGCCCTTCGCCGGCGGCCTCCTGCGCGACGTCCGAAGGGTCGATGCCGTATTTTACAAAATCCGCCGGATAGCTTTTCAGCAATGTTCCGTCGTTGCAGCCAATGTCCAGGACCGCCGCGTTATACTTCTGTGAAAGCCGCGCGAGATCATCCGCGATTCCCTTCAGGTGCGAACGCATCGTGTGATTGGTCCCCGAACGATACCAATAAGCGGCGTACAAAACCTCGGGCGGAACGCTGTGCCTCATTTGCAGCAGGCCGCAGGCCTCTCTGTCCGTTTGCGGATCGCAGCGGACAAGTTCGCAAGGGATCTTTTCCATTGGCGGCAGCTCTTTTCCTTCTTTAATGAAAGAACCTTGAAGATACTGTTCTCCGAGATCAATGGCCGGCGCCAACGCCGCGGAGCCGCAAACCCGGCAGGTGCTGATACGTTTCAAATGCATAGATCACAACGCGGACGCCGCCTTGGCATTGCGGGTTTGCCCATTCGCTTTTTGGTATTGACGAAATTCGTACAGGTTCCGGTTTACAAAGATCGCGTTCGCTTCGGTCTCTTTGTGCAGCAAGTAGCCGTTCTGTTCAAACAGCTCGTAGATCTCGCGGATCCTGTAAGTGCCGCCATTGTCATCGTAGGCCAGCGTCTCGACGCAAAAGATCGCCGGGCTGTATCGCTCAAAATCAAAGGTCTTGAGGACCTGAAGGTCCCAGCCTTCAATGTCTATCGAGATAAGGTCAGGACACTCGGTAAAGTTTTCGGCAATGACCGCGTTGATGTTCAGGAGCAGCACCCTTTTTATCCCAATGACTGGCCGCTTTTCGCCGAACAGGCCCTTTTCTTCCGCAAACCGGGCGTTTTCGGCGGAGAATGTGCCAAGGCCGTTGTTCTTCTCGGCGAACATATAGAAATCAGCCTCGGCTGCCCCGTCGCCTATTCCAATGCCCGCGTTCAGCAGTATATCTTTGGGCCGGCGTGACCTGAGTTTGCCTGCAAGCGACGGGTCCGGTTCGACCAGCACGCCCGAGAAACCTTCCTTGTAGAAAAGAAAAGTGTTGCTGATAAATTCCGGGTCGTTCGCTCCAACATCGAGATACGAGGCTCCCTGGACCGCAAGGTCATTCAAGAGGTTGAAGATGATCAGGTCCTCGCCAAACTGCGAATAGGACCGCGAAGGCCTCCGCCGTCGGCTGGATCGCTGCGGCTTTAATCCGGTTTTATCGATCAGCCTTTTCAACCTGGTCCGCAAGGCGACCTTTGCACGGATGTCCTGGATGAATGATCCGGGTTTTACTTGCAAGGTCACCGTACCAGAACCTGCCGGTTCAGCGTCTGCAAACTGAAGATCATCGAGCACCGTCTCAAACCGTTCGCGGAATTTTTGCGGTGACCAATCGTGCTGCAGTTCGGCAATATTTGCCGGCGTTCGCTCGATGGCTTGGCGCAATGTTTGATACGGAAACGGCTTTATGTATTTTTGAATGTGGCGGAACGTGTCGTTCTTTGACGTTATCATCGGCCGGCCCGCGGTGATCGCCTGATCGGTCGTGGCCGCAAGCCCAGGCAGGTTGCGGTCGTAAAGAAAACAGTTCAGCGTGTTTGCTCGGCACCAGTCGATCAACTCTTCCTTCGACATAAAGTCGTGCGTGACGATCACGTCGATACCTGGATTTGCGCGGTCCATGCACATTTTCGCCATCGCGGCGCCGATGCTTCCGTCCTGGTCCCAGTACGACGCCCGCGGGATATTAAGCCGAACGATCGCCCGGTCAAATTCGCGATTGACGGCATCGACCACATGTTCAAATCCCTTTCCCGGCGTGCCGAAGCCAAAGCTGCCGATGACCGGGATGTCATGGGCCGGCAGTGCGGCCGACCCGCGAGCTGTCTCGAGCGGGCGTGGAAATGCGTAAACGCCTTGTTTTCGGATCTTAAGCGTCGGATCGACAACAATATAAGCATCGAAATCATCGGGCGAACAAAACACGAACGGATCATTCGGCGATACTTCAAGGACAAGTGTCATCACAACACCGGGCACGATGCTTTTTATCTTAGACGTGTCGAGCCAGTACCATCGTTCGAAATGATGGTTGAAGAAATAGAAGTCATAGCCCGCCGGAAGCTCAAGCGACGTGCGGGTGATCTCAGTATAATCCAGCGAATACCTTTCCGAAGGGACAAGACAGTCATAGACCATCTTTCCGGATTCGTAGATACTGCACTGCGCCTTGACGTTATTTATGAAAAGGCCTTTTAGCTTTCGCTTCGCCATAAAAGATCGATCAATCGATCGGCCGGACCGACGTGGTACACGGAGAAAATACTACACCGTAATCCATTCCCTCGCTTTGCGCGTATTTCGTTCCGCCGTCAAAGACGGAAAAGAACGCGACATCCTCAAGCAGCTCAAAAATGTGCTGGTGCGGGACGAACAGCGCGAGCGTGACCGAATAGCTGTTCGGCCGAAGGAAATTTGCCGGTATGCCGAACTCCGCCGCAAACGTCTCGGTCTTATCGCTCAAGGCGCCGAGTTCTGCGTCCGCCGTAAAGACTGTTATCCCGCGTCTATCCCTGATCACCATGCGAAGCTCCGTTCCGCGAAGAAGATGGTTGACGCCGCACTCCACCTTTATCGACATTGCTTCATCATGGCGAAAGGCGTCACATTCCCTGCCTCCGGCGTCGGTGACCGCCGCACTTCGAACGTAAACCTCGCGTTCCATTGACGCCGCATCAGCCGTGTATGCGGCGTTCTTCTCTTTGCCAAAATTGATATATCGCTCGATGACCGACGGCGACGGCCCTTCCATTGCGAGCGACCCTTTATCTAGCAGCAGCGACCGCTGGCAAAGCTGCGCGACCGAACCCATTTGATGACTGACGAAAATGACGGTACGGCCTTCCTTGGTCACTTCGCCCATTTTACCCAAACACTTTCTCTGAAACTCGGCGTCGCCAACCGCCAACACCTCATCTACGATCAAAATTTCAGGTTCCAAATGGGCGGCCACCGCGAACGCAAGCCGCATATACATCCCGCTGGAATAATGCTTTACGGGCGTATCGAGAAACTTTTCAACTTCTGAAAAGGCAACTATCTCGTCAAACTTTCGTTTTATCTCCGGCCGCCGCATCCCGAGCACGGCACCGTTCATATAAACATTCTCGCGTCCGGTCAACTCACTGTGAAAGCCCGTGCCGATCTCAAGCAGGCTCCCGACACGCCCGCGTATCTCGGCAGTGCCGCGCGTCGGTTTTGTGATGCGGGAAAGAATTTTTAGGAGCGTTGATTTGCCTGCTCCGTTTCGGCCGATAATGCCCAGGGTCTCGCCATCGCGAACGGTAAAGTCAACATCGCGCAACGCCCAGAGCTCGGTTCGCCGGCGCTTTGAGGCCGAGAAGTTCACCATTCCGGCGATCGTATCGCGCAGGGAATTTGCCGGCTTGTCGCCGAGGAAATAGAGCTTTGACAGGTTATTGACGGTTATCACGTTCATACCGCTTCTCAGATCATATCCGCAAAATCGTCCTCCATTTTTCGAAAGATCAGAAGCGAGACCGCCGTCAAGAACAAAAGCGAGACGCACGAGATCGCGATCAATTTCCACTCGAACGCAGTTCCAAACAGCGAACTTCGAAAACCTTCAAGGATCCCGGTCAGCGGATTAAGAGCAAAGATCGCCCGCCACTTTTCGGGCAAAAGTGTTGTCGGATAAAATACGGGCGACGCCAGCATCCAAATCTGCAGAATGAAGGGCAGGGCGAATTGAACATCGCGGTATCGGACATTCAATGCCGAAAAGAGTGTTCCGACCGCAGCCGCCAGGATGAAGGCAAGCAGGAAAAAAACAGGCGCGGCCGCCAACTGCCACGTTAGATCCGTCCCGTAATAGAGCATCACTCCCGCGAGAATGACAGCGCCTATCAACAGATCAAGCACACACGCAAGCGTTGCCGCCACCGGCATTATCAATCTTGGGAAATATACCTTGGTGACCAGATTCGTATTGCCGATAAAGCTGTTGCTCGACATCGTGATGGATGAATGACAGAACAGCCAGATCAGCAGGCCGGCCAAAGCGAACACGGGATAGGGCACCGAGCGCGTGTCGAACCGCGCGAAGGCGCTGAAAAGGACAGAGAGGATCACCGTTGAAACTACCGGCTGCAGCACCGCCCACGCAACGCCGATAGCCGTTTGTTTGTATCGGACCTTTATGTCCCGAACAGCAAGAAAATAAAGCAGTTCGCGATAACGCCATATCTCGCTCCAGTCAATGCCCAGCCGGGTTCCCGGCGGGCGCATGACCGTTATCGGCCGCTCGGCCACGCCTGTGCCGTTCAGGTCCCGCCGCCCAAGATCGGAGCTTTCAGTTGTAATAGATCGATTCACCGTTGGGAGATGCCGCGGCCTGGCAATAATGCGTCGAAAGCTTCGCGAATATGCGTTTCGGCCATTTTGGGCGAAAGATTCGCGTCAATATAGGAAAGCCCGTTATCTGAAAGTGTCTGCCACATTTCCTTACTATGATAAGCGCGCAGGATATTTGCGGCAAAGCTGGGCGCATCATCTGCGATCAACGCATGCGTGCCGTCGATCAGGCCAAATCCCTCCGCCCCGATGGCCGTTGTCACGACCGGCACGCCGAATGACATCGCCTCGCCGATCTTTCCCTTCATTCCGCCGCCGAACCTGAGCGGAGCGACAACCAGGCGGCATCGGCGGTAAAACGGCTCGACGTCCTCCGCAAACCCGTGCAGGATAACATTTTCGGATCTTCGTCCGGCAATAGCCGGCGGAATACCGCCGCCTACAATATGCAGTTTGATCCTGCGGCCCTCTTCGCCGGCGAGCGGAAGTATCTCATCAAGCAGCCAGTTTACCGCGTCAACATTGGGGCGGTGCTCGAAATTTCCGATGAACAGAAGGCCATTTCGTTCTTCAAATGGCGGGCCGCCATCGTGGGCCGTATGGATGTTCGGCACAACTTTGATCTTGGCCGCCGGAGCTTCCGCCAGGAGAAACTCGCGATCATTCGCCGTCACGCACCATGTTTGGCCGGCTTCATTCGCGATCCGCACCTCAATGTTTCTCACCTTTTCAGCTTCACGAGCGATCGGTCTGCTCCCGCTAACAGCGGCTTCGCGACGAAGTCTCACGAACTGAACATCGACCGTATCGAAGATGACGTTTGCCTCAGGAAATTCGAGCCTTACGACCGGCATCATATAGTCGGCCACGTGCGGGTAGCTGATCAACGCGATGTCAAAATGACGGCCGCCGAGGGCCGATTCGAGATCGAATACGCCAACGATCTCGATCCCGAGTTCTCTGACGGCCTTCTCATGATCTGAATTCGCAAAACGATGATAGAGTGGAATCAGCGTTACGCCCGCGAATTGCGTGAGGATCTTTAAGATCGCCAGCATTCTAACGCGGGCCGCATCTTTGGCGGGCAGAGGCAAGCGGTCAAGGACAACCAGTATCTCAATATCGCGGTTCTTCACCGCAGCCAGCCTTGACATGGTTTCCGGCGGAGTTGCCAGTTCGTTCAACAGCCGGAACCGATTGAGAACAGGAAAGCCGAGCCGAAAGAGGAGTTTGGCAACGCGGAATTTGATCGGAAATGGCACCTTGCGCAGAAGGTCTCGTAGAATGGTCATCTTCGCTAAGGCCGGAACGTAAAACAAGAATAAGACCACATTCCGAAGCCAAAGTCATTTCGGCTGACTTTGTATTCTTCGCGGCCTTGACGTTTACGCTTGTGGTCTTGGTGGTGAAAGAAGGCGCTAAACACAAAGAACACAAAAGGAAGACACAAAGCACACGCAGCGGGGATTGATCTTGCGGAAGCCCGCGCGTGAGCAAGGGCTTAATACGGAGGTTGGATGTTAAGCCCTTGCTCACTCGCGGGATTCTGCATTCGGATCGTTGCTTTTCAAACGACGATTCAAACTGATGCACTGCCAAACTTGCTTTGGAGCCCGCTTGTATTTCGGCATTTCACAAAAAGGCCGCGGCCGGAGAAGTTTACTCCAGCCGCGGCCATGTAGCGTGGAAGCCGCCTTGGTCATTGGCGCTGGAACTCTGGCGTTCCGAGCACCAAACTCACAACCTTAAATATCTCAGGCTTTCCCGATGGGGCCAGCAGCCGCGCCTGTCGGTTTTGTCCCCCAGGCTGGCCCGCGGGACGCCTTGTCGCCGGTTCACCTGCCTCGTCATCAACTTCAGGCGGGACCTTGGCCTCGGGCAGTGGCTGTTCGACCTGCTTGAGAAGCGTTGCCCGGGTCGCGGGCGAGATATCATTATCGAGCACGACCGCGATCGCCTTGTTCAGCATGGCAGCTTTATCCGGGGCGTCGAACCGTTTCAGGTCAACGCGTGTGCCCGGGATCTGATTTGCCGCAAGCGCCACGGTGAAGTTGAGCCGTTCCAGCAATGCGCCTGTATTCACCCAATCCTCAGCGGTGTCCGGGTAACCTGTCGGCGCCTGATAACCGTAGGGGACCTCACCAAGTTTGTTCAGCATGGCGACGACGGCCGGGCTTGCGGTGGTGTCCGCGCCGATCGTCCGGATAGCGGAGATCGCGAGTTCAAACGGTGTCTTGATCTTTGCCCGGTAATTTTCCGGTGCGAAGAATTCCTTGTCCGTGAAGATAGCCCGAAGCGTTGACCTGATGTCGCCGTTCGATCGACTGAACGCGGCCGCCACCCGATTTACTATCGCGTCGTCAGGGTTATCGTTGACAAACTTGACGCAAAGCTTGCGGGCAATGAATTTAGCGGTCGCCGGGCTTTTTACGAGAATATCGATCACTTTTAGCCCGTCCTTTATTCCGCCTTCATCAACCTTTTGGCCAAGAACTGTTTTCGTGCCGTTGTCGTGCCAGCGGTCGTTGAAATAGAACTGGCCGCTTTCAATATCATCAGGTACGCCCGGCATTCGCTGCAGGCGTGCAATGCGGTTGTCGTCGGTCCCCTTGATCTCGGCCGCGGCGATCCGCCGATAGCCGCGCGGGTCGGCGATCGTCCAGCCGGTAAAGGCGCGCGCGACCTCAACGATATCTTTCTGCGTGTAACCCGAATCCACGCCCATCGTGTGCAGCTCCATCAGTTCGCGTGCGTAATTTTCATTCAAGCCGCGTTTGGCACGGTTCTGTTGATTCTGTGCTCCCGTCTTGATCCGCGCGATGCGTTGGTCGAGTTCGGCGTCGGTCAGGCCTTGCTGCCGCTTCATCTGCTCACGGATCCGCGGAGTCACGCCGCCTTCCTGGACCAGCCGCTGAAGCCGTCCGGGGCGGGCATCTGCCGCCGTCTGGCCACTCGGCGCGACCGATTCAAAATTATCCAGATAGAACAACATCGCGGGGTGCTGGGCGGTGCCAAGAAGCAAGTCGCGGAAATTGCCAAGGGCATTTTTCCGGATCACATCGCGTTCATAGCTTGGGATATACCACCGCACGGCGGCTTTCCCGGCAAAGACATTAAAGTGATTCTGCCAGAAATCGACCATAACCTCTTGAAGCTGGCGTTCGGAATATACATCCCGCAGCACTCGATTTGCGATTATCTGCGGCTGAAGCTGGCCGGCCGGCCGCAGATCATACTTCTGGTAATATGAGCGAAGCTTTTGCTGGCGGTCCTGCCGCTGCTTATCGGTCATTTCTTCGGCGGCCTGGGCCGGCATGTTGCCTTCCAACTGCCTAAGCAGAGCACCGGGATTTGGATACTTGGCGAAAACCTCATCGGTTGACATCTTGAAGATCTCAAGGTTTTCGACCTTTTTTTCGGCAACAGTATCGGCGATCGATGAAGGGTCCAGCTGCTGGTCGATGTATTTCTGTATGCCCATCGCCTTCACCTTTTCTATATCGCCCGGCCGGGCACCAAAGCCGAGCCGGTTGAGAACGTGCAGTATCTTTTGTTCCTCGGTCAGCTTTTTATCTGCGGCCGGGCCTGCGTTGATGATGAAAAGCGGTGCGCAAAAAGCAGCCAAAATAATACCCGTACATGCCTGCTTAACGATTGGAATTGATCTTTTCATTACTTATAACCTGCGTCGATGTGTTGCGACCGGCTTGATCGCCTTGCTAGTTGGTTAGACGCACCCGACAGGCGTTTAGGCGAAAAAATCCGCCCAGATCGGACGCGGGGCAGCCCGAAAGGTACAACACATAATGTTTTCGGGGCATCGAACTATCCGTCAAGCTGTCATTTTTGCGATAATATTCCTTGGGGCCGCTTTACGGCAAAGAATGATGAAACACCGAAATTCGATCTTTTTCGCACTATTGGCCGCGCTTGTGTTCGCGGTACCGGCCGCGGCCCAGGGATCCAGTTTTGCCAGTTCGGACGTCGAATATGGATTTGAACTCCCGGACGAGCGGTGGAAAATGACCGTGAAGCCCTCGGCGACGACGCCGAATGTCGAGTATGTCTTCGGCGACAGGACGGATGGCCATCTTGAAGTGCGCCGCCTTGCTCTGCCTCCGAGGGGAATTATTTCCGATCTGATCAGGGAAGAGGAACAGAAGCTGCAGTTTCAGCCCGGTTACGTCGCCGGCAAAGAGGAGCAGTTCGGCGGCTTTCTGAAAGGTGCCGTCTTCAATTTTGAATTCGTTCGCGCCGGACGGCCGATGGGTGGACGATACTATTTTCTAAGGTCCAATGACTCAACGGTTTACGTTCTCCGCTTTACTGGTTTTCGAGACAGGCTTAAGTCCATACGCAATCAGACCGACTCGATAGCAAGGACCTTTAATGTAAAGAAAAAGTGATGCCGGATACGGTAGGGTCGGTCATAGCTGTGACATTTCACGACAATTTACGAACTGGCGATTCTGCTCCGTGCTCCGTACGGAAGGATGTATCCCCTGCGGTCCTCGAGGCCGTCGAGGGCAGCCGCCAGGCTTTCGGCCCGCCTCATACGCGTACTTTCGACCTTCTGGACAGGCAGATTAGTGATAATCCTGACGTCGAATCGTTCCGCTATCTTTAGAAGGCTCCAGGCCGTTTGGCCATTGACCTGGTATTTTTCACAAAGCCTTAGGGCCAGATCCCGGCTATCATCCGCCGCAAACCAATTCAGAAAGTCCGCGCGCCCAAGGCCATCGCCGCATTCGGCAAGAATGATGATAGTTCCACCTTCGCGGCACGCGTGCGAGGCCGCCTGGATCGTCTTGTGCGCCTGAATGAGATCTATATCGTACGGAAAGCCGCCGCAGCTTGCGATCACAAGGTCCCTTTTTTCGGCAAGATCGACCGTGTGCCCGATCGAATAGGCATCGCATGCCTGCCTGTGAGATCCAATAAGATCACCGCAAAAAAGGCCGGTCAATAAACCTCCGTCGTTCACGATAGTGCTGATGCAGAACGAGATATTCGTTTTCGATGCGGCCTCGACAAACGCTTCGTGAACGGGATTGCCGTCAAGCTGCGCTGTGGCTACACCCGCGCGCCGGTCGAGCCGGACGCAGTCAAACGCGAGTTTGTGCGTGGCCGATATCGTCTTGGATGATGCCAGCCCCGGGCAGATCAGCTTTCGCCCGCCGGTGAACCCCGCGAAATAGTGAAATCCGATCCCGCCGATGAGGGCCACGTGATCGTGCTCGAACAGGGCGCTGTTCAGTTCGACAGGAATTCCGGCCGAGGTCTCACCAAGCCGCGTTATTCGAGCAATATCGCGCGGCCTGTGATCGAGGGCCTTTATTCGTTGGGCGACGAACGGCGTGAGGATATCGCTCTTCTCGGCATCGGTAACAGCCCTGTGGATGCCGGTTGCGAAGATGGTGCTAATATTGAACGGTTCTGTTCCGTTGGCGATCAGACGGCGTACAAGAAGGTTGATGACCTGGCCGCAGGCAATTTGGCGGGTTGCGTCCGGTACCACGATAAGGACCTTCTCGCCCGGTT
The DNA here is from genome assembly GCA_020853255.1 of Acidobacteriota bacterium. The sequence goes on along the minus strand of JADYZI010000057.1, from coordinate 2,499 downwards.
GGACGATCTCTTCGATCGCTGCGGTACCGAACGGGTTATCGAGCCTTTCGTTGATCTCAAGATCGCTCAACGGCCGGACATCGGCCTTTGGTTCCAGTATGTCAAATCTGTTCGCCTCGAACTCAAAATAATATTGTGACCGGCCGTACTTTAGTTCGATGCTTGCCATTCGTATTATTCCATGTTGGGCACTCACCAACAGTAACCCAGTCGCTGCGACTCCCGGTTCTAACCCCCAATATTAACCGTTGGCGAACTTCGACCGGGCCGGAGGTTCGAAGCAGTTCGACCCTGTCTCGCAGGTGAAGACCGCCTCATTTTCCTGGCTTGTGCCTTCCATCTGAATTGTCAGATGGTCGATCCCGAACCGGTCGTGGAGCCTGTTGCGGACGGTTTGGAGCAGGTCGGAGTGAAGTACCGCATCGTTGTGGCTAATATGGACAGAAAGAGCATAGAGGCCCGAGGAGATGGTCCACACATGCAGATCGTGAATACCCGTAACGCCTTCCGCATCAAGAAGCAGATTCTCAACGGCCGACATGCTTATATGCGACGGTGTCCCCTCAAGCAAAACGTTTACCGAATCCAGAATGAGCCTCCAGGCGCCAATAATAATAATGACACTGATAAGGATGCTGCCGGCCGCGTCGGCCCATAACCAGCCAAAGGAAAGTATCAAAACACCGGCCGCGATCGCTGCGACCGAACCCAAAAGATCGCCGACCACATGCAGAAACGCGCCGCGCATATTCAGGTCGTGCTTATCGCCGGAATGGAGCAGCCTTGCCGAAATGATGTTTATAACAAGGCCGCCGGTCGCAATGACAAGCATCTCAACGCCCTTGATCTCCGCTGGTGACCGCCATCGCTGAAAGGCCTCGAAAACCACCCAGATCGACAGGACAACGAGGACAACGCCGTTAACAAAGGCCGCAAGGATCTCGATCCGATAGTAGCCGTAGGTCTTTTGCGAAGTAGCCGGGCGGGCGGCAAACCAGAAGGCGAACAGCGTCAGGAGCATTGCCGCCACGTCGGTTAGCATATGGCCGGCGTCCGCGATCAAGGCAAGCGAATTGGCGAACCATCCGCCGACAGCCTCGGCAAGCATATAGACAAAGGTCAGCACGAGCGCCGCCTTTAGCCGCCGCACGCTGCCGCTCGACCGTGTGTTGTGTGAATGATCGTGCCCGGCCGACAAATTCCCGCTCTCCCGCTAATATTTACGCAGCACTCGTGCGTTCCTCAGCGATAATACGAACCCGGCCCGATTTCCCCGATCATCATTTAACTCAACGGCCGCTTCGGACAATTGCGATGAGATCTGCAGCCTGAACGTTCCGTCCGCGGTTGCATAGACCTGGTTACCCTGCGACTTGACCAGCAAGCCGGGCAGCGTTCGTCCGCTGATAATATATACATTACCGCCAACGTTCTCTACGTTCCAGCCCGCTACTTCAATACTCCGGCTCGGCTCGCGTTTTACCACGTTGAATTTGAACGGTTCGCTCCATTCACTGACCTGGCCAGAACGGGCAGTTGATTTGACCCGCCAGTAATAGGTGCCGGGCGAAAGGCCGCCAACGCGGAACTCGCCGGAATTCAGGGCATTTCGGTCAACAAAGATGGAGTCGGCGGCGAAATATGAGGAACGTGCCACCTGAAGATAATATGCGGCAAGCGGCGTTCCGCTTTCATTTTGCCATGCCAGGCCAATGCTGGCACCAGAACCTGACGGATCGGCAACCTGGGCCATATTCGCAGGCGACACCAGGCGCGGCGGCGGAAGCAGAGTTTCACGATTTGCTATCCTCCCATCGTTTACGGCCGCGAACTGGTTTTCGGTGATCGTCGTCTTGGTCCCGCCCACGCTGGTTTCGACACTCCCGCGGCTGATGCGGATCTCGCCGCCGCCGTTGGGAGCATCAGCGTTGAAGCTGGCATCGGTCTGCGGATTCAGCTGTGTTTCCGAATCCCGCATTTCGACAATGTTCTTTGCACTATCCGGCTGGTCCTCGGTGCGGACCCTGAGTTGGCCGTCGTCCAGCGAAACACGAACATTGTTTCCGCCGAGGATCGATGAGTTGTCGCGGACAACAACGCTGCTGTTCGGACCGAGCGTATAGGCAGAGTTGTCGATCATTTGAATGATCGCACGTCCGTCGGCCTGTGTTTGGATCGTATCGCCGGCGGCAACCCAGGTCTCTTTGGTAACAATAATTGTTTCCCGTGTTGCCGCGCGGGTGATGCGGACGTCGCCTTCGAACGAGATGATGCGCGCGGCGTTCGGCGGTATATCGCTTAGTTCCTGCGCCACGAACCAGTTATGCTTTATCGCCCACCAACCGCCGAACGCAACCGCCCCCGTAACAACAATAAACACGATCAGCCCGACAACGGTGCTCCGCTGTATCTTCCACCACTCAACGTAAAACTTCTTGTATTTCTGTTCCATCAGAAACCCAGGCGAACGATGGGATCGACGCTATTCGCTGACCGCTT
>JADYZI010000056.1 GCA_020853255.1 Acidobacteriota bacterium | reverse complement strand
GCACTCGTATCCGCGCTCGCCGTTCTTGCGCTTTTGGCTGCTTGCGATGTCCAGAGCGGGATGACGAAGAAAAGTTTGGAGAAGTATAATCCATCACCCACGCCGGTGATAAACGTGCCGACGCCGGGGCCGATCAACCCGGCCGATGTCGTCACCATCGACACCGAAACCAGCGGCCCGACCATCAGCGTTAACAAACCCGAAGAAGCGAAACGCGTCAAATGCACAAAATATAACCGCGTCGCCATAAACGCCGACGGCCTCGAGATAAATATCGACGGCGTATGCAAACAGATCATGATCAACGGCGACGGGAATAAGATCACCGTCACCGCCGTTTCGGAAGTGGTCGCCAACGGAACCGACAATAAGGTCGAGTTTTACAAATACGCCAACGGAAAGCAGCCCTTCGTGGCAGATAATACCAGCTCAAACACCGTAGCAAAGGGAATCCCACCCGAACCTGCGGGAAAAACAGCAAAATAGGGAGCGATGGGATTTGAGATTTGAAATTTGAGATCTGAGATTTGAGATTTGAGATTTGGAATTTGAGATTTGGAGCTTGGGCTAGATATCTACGCGGAGAATTTCAGAATTTGCGGACGCGGTCAGGCTGTATCGGTAATGCGGCGGGATCAGGATGCTGTCGCCCGGCGTGAAACGCATGCGGTGAGCGGCACCGGCCGTAATTTCCACGCGGCCGGTGAGCAGAAATAGAAATATGCTCTTTTCGTTCAAACCGTCGGAGACGAAGGCCGCGTTGTCCTTCGCCGCTCGTGCCTCTGACACATTTGCAAGCCCGCCGGTTGCCGTCGTCATCCCAAAATGATGCGACTCAAACCCGCCGAACTCCTCCGGCACTATCGTTGATTCGGCCGCCATCCGATGGACGAACGTCTGCGTCCCAAAAACTTTGTCGGGGAACACGCGGCCGGTGGGCAGCCGCATATCGTGATCGACCCACGTCTCATGATCCGCCGGCGCCGTCAGCTCGATCACCTGCGTCCCGGCGGCGGCCTCGAGCACGCGATGACGTATCTCAGGCGGCTGCAGAACACAATCGCCCGGATACAGCCAAAACGGCTCGCCCTGATCTTCGTAAACCACCCGGACCCGCCCGTGCCAGCAATAGATCATCTGAAACGCGACCTTGTGATAATGAACATAGTCCGCGACCTCGCCGCCCGGGACCTTTATGTGTGAACCGATAAGGCGGCCCGCAAGCCGCCCGGGGATAAGATCGCGATACTGCATTCCGGCGCGGCCGCTGATCCATTTGGCGTCATCGGCGCGCGAGATGATCGGCACACGCGGAGGCTCGGCCCGAGCATTTTCGTCCGCCCGCCGCGGCCCTTCGAGCCGTATCGCCACGCCATTCCCCGAAACAACCGCAACCCGCGGAGCATCCGCCGGAAAGATCATATCCAGCCGGAATCCAAGCCGCCGGGTAAAAAAATCCAACGCCTCGTCCAGATCGGGACAGGGAATGATAGTCTCGGTCATAAGCTTGCGGCAAAAAGAAGTGAAAGCCCGAACCCCGGGACAAACTCATTCCGCCGCGATATCTTCCGGCTGAAGAATAACCAATTTCCCGTCCCGTTCGACTGGAACGGGATTGCCCGCCTGCTTGTGCCTTAGCAACGCTTCACGCACGGCCCGCTCGTATGCTTTATTGATCTCGTCCGAATAGCGCACAAAAAGGTCTTCATCCGGCCGCACTATTTTCTTATCTCGTTCCATAGGTCAGGATCAAGGACAGCCTCGCCGTGGGATTCGGAGAATCTCGAAATTTCCATCGGGGCACTCGGTGCCGCATTAAAAATCCGCCAAGCATTGGCTATAGGCAAGTATAGCTCGAAAAGGTTAGCTATGCCGCGGACGAAGCGACGCCGAATTGTTTTCTCCGGGATTGAATGGCCCCCAAGCCGAACTAGCAATAGATGTTATACGTTTCGCTTTCGCCCACTACATGGGCTATCGTCTCGTGTTCCATCTAACCACGGGTTCCGCTTTGCTCCACCCGTGGCTACATTCTGCCACTGCTCCGCAGTTTAAGGCAGTATTGACACAGCCTCTCACGCGTAGGCTTCTGCATTACGGCCTGAGCCGATACAACATTCTCGGAAACGGAATAGTTTCGCGGACGTGTTCGATGCCGCACATCCAGGCTACGGTGCGTTCGATGCCCATGCCGAAGCCGGCGTGGGGGACGCTGCCGTATCTTCGCAGGTCGAGATACCATTCGAAGGTTTCCTGCGGAAGATCGTGGGCTTTTAGCTGTTCGATCAGGTAATCGAGCGAAGCGGCTCGTTCGCCGCCGCCGATAATTTCGCCGTAACCTTCGGGTGCAAGCAGATCAATGCCGAGAGCACATTCCGGCCGGTCTTTATCAACTTCAAAATAAAACCCTTTGATCGCGGCAGGGAAGTGATGGACAAAGACCGGCTTGCCAAATTGGTTTGAAAGATAAGTCTCATCCGGCGCACCAAAATCGCCGCCCCATTCGAACGCAGGAGCGCGGACACTCTTGTCCGCATCGCCGGTTCCTCCGGCGAGACTGTCTTCGCCGCCTCGATCATCCGACGAAGCGTCGGCTGTGCGGACAAGAGTGTCCGCGTTCCGTTCCTGCAGCATCTTCACAGCATCATCATAATGCAGCCGAGGAAACGGGCCGGAGATGGCTTCGAGTTTTGAAATGTCGCGTTCGAGCGTTTTTAATTCTTCCTGCCTGTCAGATAGCACACGTTCGACAATCGACAGAATAAGTCCTTCGCCGAGGTCCATCATGTCTTCATACGAGGCATACGCGACCTCGGGCTCGACCATCCAGAATTCCGTCAGATGTCGGCGGGTTTTTGATTTCTCAGCGCGGAATGTCGGGCCAAATGCGTATGATTTTCCAAACGCAGCGGCGGTCGCTTCGTTATAAAGCTGTCCGGACTGAGTCAAGTACGCTTTCTCATCGTCAAAATAGTCGACCTCGAACAGTGTCGTCGTGCCTTCACACGCGGCGGGCGTGAAGATCGGCGTATCGGCGAGCGTAAACCCGTTGTTATCAAAATAGTCGCGGACGGCTTTGATGACAGTGTGCCGAACTTTCAGCACTGCATGCTGCTTTTTTGACCTTATCCACAGATGCCGGTGGTCCATCAAAAATTCCGTTCCGTGCTCCTTTGGCGTGATCGGATAATCGTGCACGTTCTGTAAAACCTCAAGCCCGGTCACATCCAACTCAACGCCGATCGACGACCGCGTATCTTCCTTCACAGTTCCCGTCACAATGATCGACGATTCCTGCCCCAGCGAACTTGCCGTTTCGAACAATTGTTCATTGTTCGGCTTGAACACAACGCACTGCACAATTCCAGTCCCATCGCGCAGCTGCAGAAAAACGAGCTTCCCGCTCGAACGTTTGTTATAAAGCCAGCCCTTAAGAACCACCTCTTGGCCAATTTTTGACTTCAATTGATCTATGTAAGTATGAATCATTATTTGCTAAGTCGATCGCGAAGCCTTTCGAGTTCGCCGATTATCTCTCCCTCTTCTTTTAATTCCGCCAGAGGAGTCAGGTAGCGATATACATATTCCCAGTCCATTCTCTCCTGCACCGAGACAATACTTTCGATATCACCCCAGTCTTTTAGCCGATTAGCGAACGCCTTAAAGACAATAAGATCTTCCGCCGAACAGGTTTTAAGCGTAACGCCCGGTATAAATGTATAGTATGAAGCTCGCTGTACGGCGCTTTCTTCAAACTCTAGAGCGCCGAGTGAGATATCGATTCCAACATTTTGCACTGCAACGAGAACGATCCGGCGCGGGAGGAAAAACTTGAGCGGGTCTTCGGTGATCCGGGATTCAAAGCGTTCCAGAATCGCTTGCGTGACCACTTCTTCAGGACCGATTCCCGTCATAATGGTCAGATCAACGTCGTTCGTATTGCGCGGTATCGCCCATCGCTGTAACGCAATTCCACCTATAAAGCAGAACCGCCATTCGTTCTCCTCCAGAAAATCCTGAACCTCTTTGGCGGCTTCAAGAACCTGTTTCATTTGTTCGGAGTTTGGTAAACAACCGCTGCATTTCGATCATGCCGGAATATGGTTTCGGAGGATTTGCCTCTAGAGCGGCCTCGTTCACATCGTTCAATGAAAGCAGGGTTTGTGCAAGGTCCGATGATCGATGTTCGTCGATTTTCAATCTTTCAAGGATCGGGCCGAGAGTCTTCCAGTTATTCACCCAAGCTTCCATCGAGATCTGCTCGTTCGGCTTCATAGTATTAAGTTTAACACAGGAAAGAGATCAGCCTGAGGTCGAAGTGCCACGGAAGCGGCCTTCGTAACTGGAAACTCGTCGGCAGCGCAGCACTTTGTTCCAGATCATTTTCCGTCGATCCGTCGAACCAGGGCAGCGTATCGCGGATCGTCGCGGAGCGGGTCGAGCTGCGGGGCAACCTTCAGTACGGCTATTAGATGGGAGCGTTCATCATATGCTTTTCCGAGATATTCGAATGCCTTGTCCTTGTCGCCGATCCTTGCGTAGAGACAGGCAAATTCAAATGTACGCGCTTTATCTTCCGTCTTGATCTGTTCCAATGTAACGCCCCGCCAGCCTGCGATTGCATAAGCGGCCTTGTAGCGTTCGATCATGGGGTCGTTTGCGTTTGTGATCATCAGGCCATTTATCAAGTGACCAAACGCTTCGGCTTCCTTTTTCTGTAAGAGAAGGATCGTTACCAATTGTTGGTGAATAAACGTGTGGTTCGGATTCAGATCGAGCAGGTGCTTGAATTGGGCTTCCGCATCCGGGAACCGCCGTGCGTAGAACAGCGCCAAACCGTAGATCTGTTGATTTCTATACGAAACGGGCTGCAGGTCCATTGCCGTTTTGATACTTGCTATAGACTCGTCAAATCTGCCTTGTGAATAAAGGAAATTGGCGTAGATCTTGTGTGCGAGCGGTGAATTGGGATCTAGTTCCAGCGCCCGCTTGCATTCCTTTTCGGCGCCGACGGGATCGTATTCGTAGCGGAGTTTGTTTTGGCAGAGCGAGCTGTATGCATCAGAAAGATTCGGGTCAATGGCCAGCGCCTTATTGATCGCGTCCATTGACTTCTCATAATTTCCCTTGGCGTCAGGGTCGCGATGCCCGACCAGATCTCTGCGTGTATGAGCGATTCCGGCCCAGGCACGAGCAAACTTTGGGTCAAGCTCAACGGCCTTTTCAAAAAATTCGAGGGCCTTATGCACGTTTTGGACGCCGCGTTCTTCGGTTATATTCATCGCCATCAAGTAATAGCGATAGGCATCCTGATTGTCGGTCCCGCGCCTTGTCCGAAAATCGCCGGCGTCTGAGCCAAACCTTGCCAGCAATCTGTTCCCGATCTCATTCGCAACCGCATCCTGTGCGATAAATGAGGTGCCCAAAGGATGTTCGACCTGAATGGTGTCAATCACATTTCCCGTCGCCACTTCTAGAAACTGCGCGGTGACCTTTATTCGTCCGCCCGCGATCTGGTAGTTCGAAGACAAGACATAGTCGGCCTTCAGTTCCTTTCCCGCCGACGGAGCGTCCGTATTTACATCGGTGAAGTTTCGAACGGCGCTCAGCGGCCTGACCGTCAGCACTTTATGAGGACTCAATTTTAAGATCAGGGCTTCAGCTATTCCTAGATCATAGGACGGATCGCGCGATCCAATATCAAGCGGCTTCAAGGGCAGGATGGCGATGCGGTTTCCCCGGACACGCCCGGAAAGATCCCGACCGCTGAACGCGACATAGAATCCAGCCGAACCGAATAGTGCCGCGGCAGCGACGGCCAGGATAGCCCACCGTCGCCCGCTCAATAAATGACGAAATCTCACGGGGACAATGCGGGCAGGTACAAAATTGGAAACTACACGACCTTCGGAAGTTTCTCCGTTTGATCTGGCTATTTCCGCCGCAGGCCGGCCGTCGATCGTAATGCCGTTGACAGGCTCGCGAGTGTAGACATAGTCTTCCGGCAGGAGCGGCCGTCTAAAGGCGCCCGAAGAGTTATTTACTGTCGTCACCGGTGCGACAAAGCGGTAGCCCCGCCGGGGAATAGTTTGAACAAACTTGCTTTCTTTTGGATCTTCGCCCAATGCGTTTCTGATCGACCAGACGCATTTTGAGATATTCGCTTCTTCAACGAACGTATCTTGCCAAACTGATTCGATAAGTTCCGATCTCTGAACAAGATGCCCGTGGCGTTCGACAAGAATGACGAGGGTCGCAAACGCCTTTAGCGAAAGCTGTACCGGTTCGCCGTCGCGAAGAAGCAGGCCCTCGTCCGGAACCAGCCGGAAATGACCGAACTCATACGTTTTTCCGTTCGGCGAAGCCATTTTCCCGTTTGGAAGAACTTTAGGAAGAATAATTGAACATTTCGCAAATACTTTCCCGCCAGCTTCCAATACATTTTGCAACACACCCAGTGAATTGATCCCTGTTGGTATGGGGCCTGGTTCTTACTGTGTGCTGCTTCCGAAATAAGTTAACGGCGAAGATTTTATTCCTATCTTGGCGTAAAGGCAAGGAATTTTCACAAGCCGTGTGGTAACACAATAGAAATGTCCTACTCGAAGCACAATAGAAATGTCCTCTTAGGACGGCGAAGAGTATCTTGCCGGAATGGAAGGGGAAATATTGATGACGAGACGGGAGCGGGAGCGGATGAGG
>JADYZI010000055.1 GCA_020853255.1 Acidobacteriota bacterium | reverse complement strand
TGATACACAACACCGGTTCTTCGCTGACTGAACTGCGCCGGGCCGGGCGTCGCGATCCTAAAATCTACGAATGAAAGATCGATCCGCGGAAACTGTTCGTCACCGGCTCCAACATCCGTAAAGTTATGATTGATCCCGAAACCAAATTCATTCGTCGTACTCGCGTTAAATGCGTAATTGTGGGCGAACTTAAAGAGCTGCACCCGCAGTTTGCCCGGTGCGACTTGGCCGAGGCCAACACCATACGGTGTAGTGGTGTTGGAATCATTGATGTTGTAACGGGCAGAGAATCTGCTTTTATCACTCTGCTGAAAATCGATCTTTACTGAGCCGGTGTCCTCTCTAAGTTTAGCGATCCGCTGAGCTTGATATTCGCCAAGGTTAGGATCGACAAGGCCGGTCAATGGTTGAATATACGGCCGTTGAGGTAAAGGAATTGTGTCAACCAGCGGCCTGAGCGCCGGTGCCAAGCCGTTTCTGAACAGCTGTGTATAAACGAGCTGGTTAAATGTTTGGCCGCGGGTCTGGCGGACGCCTTCGTAGTTTGCAAAGAAGAACCACTTATCCTTCGTGATCGGGCCGCTTAGATTTCCGCCGAACTGATTGAGCCGAAATCGCTGCTTTCCTGCAAGGGCATCACCAGCATCCAAGCCTTCGTTACGAAAATACTCAAATATGCTCCCGTGCAGATCGTTGGTTCCCGATTTGGTGATCGGATTTATCACGGCGCCGAGTGCTTGGCCATACTGGGCCGAGTAGTTCTGTTCCAGCACCTGAACTTCCTGAATGCTGTCCATACTCACGCGGTTAACGCGCGATTCGATCCTGCCCAGCACGTTCGAGGTTCCGTTGACATCCACGCGGCTCGCATCGACGCCGTCAACAAGAACGCTTGACCCGCCAAAGGTTGATGGGATTCCATTGATGGCTGTCTGGAACTGGTTGGTCGTCTGGACCGATCCGGGAACGGTAGCAAGGAGTTGCGTGAAGTCGCGTCCATTTACAGGGTTATCCTGAATGCGTGCCTGAAGGACAGTATCGCCAAGAGTAGCCGTCTCGGTATCAGTCGGTGTCTGGTCTGCTGTAACTTCGACCGTGGCCTCCACACCCTGAACCTTCACCGAAATGTTGACCCTTAGAGTGTCGCCAACGGCAAGTCTTGCGTCAGTAACGGTCGTCGGTTGGAACCCCGAAGCCGTTGCACTGACCTTGTAAACCCCATTTGAAAGCGATGGTGCGATATAAACTCCGTTGCTGTCCGTCACCACCGTCTTGGTCTCGTTCGTGCCGACGTTCGTAACCTTGACACTCGCGTTTGGAACCGCAGCTCCATTCGCATCCTGAACGGTGCCGGTGATCGTTCCGGTGTTCGACTGGGCGAACGCGACTATCGAGAGCGTCAACGTAATGGCGATGGCAGTCACCGCTTTTGCGATCTCATTAAAAATTCCTGTCTTCATATCTTACCTCCCGCGGATCCTCGCGTCATTTTTTTAGAAAATTCCACAAACTTAAATCTTCGTGCACTCGCCTTTTGTCGGAATAGCCCCGATCGCATTCAAGTTCGGCGTCCAAACACCATCCTTTTTTGAGTAGTAGATCTCAAGCAATTCAACCGTCATTGGTATTGTCGGGATCACATCTCTTACAGGAACTGCGTCACCGTTGAACAATCTGACCGCTCCGTCAATGCAGCGAAGGCCGACATATTCAGGGAACATAGCGGCGCTCACCTTTAGGGCCTTTCGCTCTAGCAACCAGTCCTTTTCGTGCTCTCCCGCAAGGCCAAACCCTGCGATCGTCACGGTCTGTGGGTCGAAGCCCGCATCTAGGTAGCCCTGATACGCTCCTTGTCCGGTCTCATCATCCATAGCGAAGATCACATCGACGTCTCCGGTTTCTTTGAGCGTTTCAAGGGCGATTCGGCGGGCAATGGACGGAGTAGCTTCTCCGTTTATTGATGCCACAACGACCGCGTCCGGTTGAATGCTGCGAACTCCGTCGGCAAATCCTTCGCTGCGAAGCAAACACGGCCGCAAGGTGGGAAGCCCAACGTCGAGTATCCTCAGCGCGCCATTTGCAGCTACGACATTCCGTCCTATCCAGACGCCCATATCGTATCCGGCATCGTAGTCGCAGATAGCAACGAGCGTGCTCATCCCTTCTACAGGATTTGCTTCGACGACGACCGGAGTGTCAGCCGCTTCGGCGATCTTTAAGATCTCTTCGAGGCCTTCGGTCGCTGCCGGTGTAAGGATGATCACATCGACCTCCTCGACGAGTTCCCTTGCTTGCTCGATCTGCTGTTCGACGCTCAATTCCGCGTCTTTAATGACGATCTCCGATCGATACTGTCCACCTCGCCTCTTTAAGATCTCGATCACGATCTGATACCAAATGTGAAAGCTATAGTTCGTGAGATAGCCGATCTTTGCCGGATACTTATCGGCACGGACCAATGGAACGGCCGCCAGTGCGGCATCAAGCCCCGGAGGCGGCAGGTACTGCGTTATCTCCGGATGGGCTTTCGTTTGTTCTGCTGAAGATGAATCACTCATAATGGTTGTCGCCTCGCTTTTCTCAATTTGTTTGCGGAACGCCGCCGATCTGTGTCAGCAATCCGCCGTCCGCCGTCCAGACAGAGCCGGTTACAAAAGATGAACTTTCGTGTGCCAGAAATAATGCAACTTCGGCTATCTCCTTCGGGCTTGCTATTCGACCGAGTGGGTGCATTTGGCTGCATGCGTCATAAACCGACTCTGGATCCGGATCTAGCGATGCCGCCCAACGCAGCATTGGCGTATCGACAGTCCCCGGACAAACAGCATTTGCCCGAATGTTTTCCTTTGCAAAATCCATCGCGATAGACCGCGTAAGCCCAAGCAACGCGTGTTTGCTGACCGTATATGCAAGAACGTTCTGCTGACTTGCAAGGGCCTGGACTGAAGAAACATTGACGATACTGCCTTTTCCGGCCTTTTGCAGATGCGGGATGACCGCTCGTGCAGTGTTCCACGCTCCCTTCAGATTCACGCCCAGGACCTCGTCCCATTGGTCGTCAGGGGTGGTCAAAGCGGTTCCATATCGCTGGATGCCGGCACTGACTATCAAGCCGTCGATCCCGCCGAAAGTCTCGACCGTACTAGCGATCGCATTTTCGACCGCTGTCCTATCAGAGACATCCGCTTTAGTAAAGATCGCCCTGCCGCCGCCCTTTTCGATCGCTGCGCAAGTCGCGTTCCCTGCTTCGTCGTCCCAATCAACGATAGAGACTTGGCTGCCGCGTTCCGCAAGCAACCTAGATGCGGCTTCCCCGATACCGAGTGCTCCACCTGTTACGACGATCGTCTTCCCGTCAAATCTCATGCGGCCTCTCCTTGTTCGGCAGCTCCGTGGGTTTGAAGTTCTTCGTCATAATCTTCGGGCGTCCGCGCAGGCGGCAGATGTTTATACCAGGTGAAGTACAAAATAATGACCGACAGGACCGTTGCCGCAATTAGTCCGAAAGCGACAGATAAACGGTGCAGTATCAAATAGAGCGTAGAAACGTACAGAGCGGTAATGCCGACCAGAGCGATCAGAGTATTAATAACGTCGCGTGCGAACGGAGCTTGCTTCTTGAAATCCGGCTCTTCGGAAAGAACGGCGGTGCGTGGCGGATTCCAAAATCCGGCTGGTTGAACCTTTCGATAAAAGACCTTAAGAGTTTCGATGCTCGTCGGCTCCGTTGCGAGCGAAACGGCGATCGTCAATATAAAAGACGCCAACGCGATCACCGGAAAGCCGATATACAGCGGCAATGGTTCGTTCAAATAGGTGGTGTCGAGAACGACCTGACCGAGCGAGAGAATCATGCCTCCGAAAACGCCCGCAGCATATCCCCATCCGTTTAGGCGCCACCAATACCAACGAAGAACATTCGGAGGCAATATTCCCGCGGCAAGCGTGCCGAATATCCAAAGGAATGCCGAGTTGATCGAGGTGCCAAATACCGAAATTATCAGTCCGACGATGATCAGGAGAGCCGACGAGAAGTAGCTTACGTGAACAAGTCTCTTGGCATCAGCCTTTGGATTTATGTACCGCTGATAAACATCCTTAACTAGATAAGCCGCTCCCCCGTTGACCGTCGAACTAAATGTTGCCAAAAACCCTGACAAAAGCGCCGCCAGCATAAAACCGACGAGGCCAACCGGTAACATCGTGCCGATGATCAACGGAAGAGCAGTTTCCGGGTCCGCACGCAGCTGCTGATCCAACGCGGCATTCCCGATTCCCATGATGGCCATGATCGCGATCGCCATCGCGAAGGGCCAACGAACTGTGTGTATCAATCCCCAAAGGGCCCCGAGTTTCGAGGCGTCACGCTCATCCTTTGCAGCCAGGAAGCGTTGAAAATCATAAAGCTGTTCAGGGCCGCTAAGGCACAGCAAGAAACCCTTCAGCACCCAAACGGCCATCAAAGCGCCGAACAATGAATAGTCTGTTCCGCCGGAGGTCACGCCATGGAGGTCCGTTGGAGTGGCCGAAGATGGGAAGATCTCCATCCACGAAGCGGGCACCAAGGCTGCGAATTTTGCGGCGTCGAAATGCAAATAGCCAACGATCGCAAAAGCGATCGCCCCGGCGCTCAGGACTATAGTTTGTGCGATCTCGACCCTTACAATGCCGTGGAATCCGCCGGCAACGACGTAAATGCCCGTAACGCCAAGGATCAAGATCGCACATACCGTCGGCGAGAATGGTAAGAAGATCGCCCCGAATTTGCCCATCCCGATGGCTCCATAGCCGAGCAGGGCCGTGATGGTCAGAACTGCAAAAAGGGTGTATGACAGCCGGGCGATGTCTCCGGCCCGTCCGGTGCCGAAGCGCGTCATCATCCATTCGGCTCCGGTCATCACATCAGAACGGCGTATCCATTTGCCCATATAGGCCAAATAAAAGGCTGTGATCGGAAAGCCCCACAGCCAATGAACCCACATTCCTTTTAAGCCGAGTACGATAAAGGTCGAGACGATCCACATCGTCCCGGTGATATCAAAATAGGACGACGACCCCGACATCGCGAGCGCCCACCAAGGCAACTGCCTGCCGCCAAGGAAATAGGACGACATTCCTTTTGAAGCTCGACGCTTCATCGCGATGCCTATACTCATGATCGCCGCTAAATACAACACGACGATGACTTGATCTATTGCGGAGAGGGTCATTTACCGGGCTCCTGCGAATTTCTGGCGATACTTATTCCGCTCTGTTGAGAAAGATGGTAGAACAGCCAAGCACATTCAAATGGTGCTGCTGATCTA
>JADYZI010000054.1 GCA_020853255.1 Acidobacteriota bacterium | reverse complement strand
CCGATTCGCTTCCGCACTTTATCAATATCGATTTTAGGGGTAAATCAACCAAAACCAAAGGTGTTTTACAGCAAAATGTGCATTTCCGACAAATAATTTGTCCTTTATGATTCAAATCATATTGGCGGGGCCGCTTATCTGGAAAACTTCAACTATCGGGTCACAGGATAATAGAATTCGGACCCTGAATGTGAAGTATTTTTTAGGCGATCTATAAAGCAAGGTATCGCAAGATAAAGAGGAACTCATAATGCAAATTGATGTTACACGAACTGTCGCAGACTATGCCGTTACATTCCCACCGGCAAAACGCGTCTTTGAAAAATTAGGGATCGACTATTGTTGTCACGGTAAAAAGCCGATCGCCGAGGCTTGCGAAATGAAGGGCGTAACCCTTACCGAGTTGTCCGATCTTTTGGCTGCCGAGGAGGCCAAACCGCAGAACGGCGAGGCTGTCGAGCTTGATTTTGCCAATATGTCGCTTTCCGCCCTTTCGGATCATATCGTCCGCTGTCACCACAATTTCACTCGGGAGGAAATGGATCGCATCGCTGCCCTCCTAAACAGAGTTTGCACCGTACACGGAGGCAATCATCCGGAACTATTTGAGGTCAATCGGGTCTTTTCTGAGCTCAAGAGCGAGATGGAGGTCCATATGCAGCGAGAGGAGCGAATGCTCTTCCCTTACATTTCGCTGATGGAGAGCTCATTCAACTTCGGAATGCCACGGCCGCCGGCACCGTTTGGCACTACGCGAAACCCGATAGCAGTTATGGTCAGCGACCATGATAGGGCGGCGGAAATGCTTCAAGAGATCCGCGATCTCACGAATAACCTAGAGATCCCGCCGGACGCATGTTTTAAATACAAGACGGTTTTTGCTGCAATTGAAGGCCTTGAAAAGGATCTTCATCAACATATTCATCTCGAAAACAACATCCTTTTCCCAAAGGCTATCGAGATGGAAGATAGTGGTTCAGTATCGGATGCCAGGGCTCTCCAAGAACAGGCTTGTGGCGTCCATGAGCATGGTCACGAATTCTCCCACTCGCACGAGCAATCGCACGTGCACTCCCACGGCCATGCTCAAATTCAATCCTGCGGCTGCGGCTGCGAACATTAGGTTTCAGTTTCTCCCCTCTGCCAATGAAGCCTGGGCGTCTTTCCTCTGCTCCACGGAGTGAAAGACGCCATTTTTCTTTTCTGAATGACTCGGTTCTAGTCCTTTTTCGACGAGAAACTGTTTGCCAGCGTGTAGATCAATCCAATGAAGACAGCGGTCCACGCGAACAGGGCGACATAGACGACTATCTGTGGGATCAGCATCAACGATGGAAAGTCGAGAGCCTTCGATAGCTGGAAGGTGCAGACGGTGTACATTCCCAAGGGAAACACCATGCTCCAATACTGCGGATCGTATCGAATGGGCAGTTTCTTGTAGAGATGCCGCCAGAGGCCAAGGATGACAAGCAGCGGGACCCACCAGGTTCCGGCCGCCCAGAAGAAGAGCGTAAATCCTTTTAGGAACGGCACTAACTCGCCGATCAAATGAAACTCGTTTCCCGCCAAGATCAGCCGTGAGGCTGCAAGGGTGGTTATTGCCACGGCTCCCATATTGATCCAGTATGGCGGCCCCAGGTTTTCGCGCGTGATCTCCAGAAAGGTGAAGCGATAAAAGATCAGCGTGATCAGGATCAGGTAGAGCATACACCCCGTAAAAAACATACAGAGTGTAAAGAACAAAAATTCGTGACTGTAAGTGCGGTAATGGGCTGCTAGCAGCGTGCCGAGCACGGAAACTGACTGAGTGGCAACGGTCGCGATCAGCCAAGTGCCGCTGATCCCTTTCTCTAGCGGCGGCTTCCCTTCCCGGATGGTCATCGCCGTAAAAAATGCATACGTAATGATGATCCAGAGAACAAAGCCGATCACCCAGAAGTAAACTGCAGGAGCGTAGCTTTCTGCGACGAGGATGAGTTGACTGCCAAGAACGCAGCAGCCCGCAACCACGGTCAAAAACCCCGGCCCTCGCAGGTGATCGATCAGATCTTTTTCGATCCGGTCGAAAAAGAAGATGATACGGGTTATGAAGAGGACGGCCAGGACGGCAAAAGCAATGATGTTTACATAAAGAAGGCCCCAGCCAATTCCCGGATAACCCATTAGGTTCGCGGCGACCGAGGTTATCCCGGTAGCCATTACCATCGAAAAATATCCGGGAAAAAGGTCTGCCGCGGCACGCATAAAGCGGCCGTGGCGAGGAGCCGTTGCTTCTTTGTCAGAAGTCGCGGGGTTGGTCGTTGTCACACTTTATACAATTAAGCTCTTGACCGACTCGGCTGAGGCGGCCTTCGCTTGTCAGCACCCATTCTCGCACACGCAGCGGTGGATCATGCCTAACGTGTTGATAGTGACCGCAGGAGAGTTTGGCCATCCAATGGCCTTCGTCGTCCAATTCAAAATCGTGAACCTTTTGTTTCATTTATACTTCGCTTGGTGATGCCAACCGGCCTCCACCAAAAGAATATTGTGAGAGAGATAAAGAAACATGCTGCCGAAGCAAGACTAAGCGGCAGGAGATGATCGACCTCGTGTGCGAGGCCCGCTTCAACCGCGGCCGCCAACACCCACATTTGAGCGATATTGATCATAACCAAAAGGGCAAGGCGGGCTTGAGCGACCGACCTCCTGCCTCTTGATACCGGACGATTCGGATTACTAAAGCCAACAGATCTTACGGGTTTAGACCTCATTTCCACGAACCTCCCTATTGAATGCTACCACCTTACCGTCGCGAAGCTCGACATCGATCTTATCGAGCGGCCTTGGAGGCGGTCCGTATAGCACCTCACCGGTCGTCTCGCTAAAGCCGCCTTCGTGGCACGGGCATTCGAGACGTTTGTGCTCTTTCGAATAATAAACGGGGCACGAAAGGTGAGTGCATTTTTGACCATAAGCCTTAAAATCGCCGGATGAAGTGCGGACCAAGATCGCTGTATCTTCTGGACGAGGGTACGAAAAGTTAAGGGACGATCCCGGCGCAAGATTCTCCGCACCTTCGATGGCCGCCGGTGCTAGAACTCGTTCCTTAGCGGCATCAAATGCTGATTTCGCCGAGAATCCGACCGTACCAACGAAGAATGTGCCCGACGCGAGTACCAGGAAATTGCAGAACTCCCGCCGAGTGACCTCGGACTCGGCATCCCGATTATACGGAAACTCAGCTTGATAAGAATCCGTCGCCTTGCGTACGTCCAACTCATCCGAGATAGGACATGTTGTTACTTCTGAAGCCGCCATATCACTGCATTCTCCCTAAGATCGGAACTCATTTGAGTTATCCGTTTCCCCCATCTCGTTCTCTAGCCACGAGGCCTCATCACCGGCCTTCGCTGACAGATGCTCTTCAAATTCCGTATCGCCGTCAACCTGGATCGCATCCGTGTGGTTTGTCGGCATCATTAAATAAACTTTGGTTTCAACCTTTTGATTGCCGAAGTAATGGACGTTAACCGGTTTCGTCCGGCGTAAGGGCACGACATCTTCGTACTTACCAAATGTAAGGGCCCCGGTCGGACAGACGCTTGCACACATAGGCTTCAAGCCTTCTGATGAACGGTCATAGCACATATCGCATTTCATCTGAAGGTGCATCGCTGAGTTGTATTTCGGCACTCCGAACGGACAGGCATTAACACAATTGCGGCAGTCGAGACAACGCGGCTTTAGCGCGGTCATTACGACACCGTCCTCATTCTGTTTGATCGCATCCGCGGGACAGACTTGAGCGCAGGTCGGCTCGGCGCAGTGCATACAGATCGTGGGCATCGTCGCCGTGGTTTCGCCGCGATCGAAAAAATCAACAAAGATCATCGAGTAGCCTTTGTGGGTCGAGCACTCTCGACATGCAGCCACACAAGATCGGCAGCCAATACATCGCTGCGGATCGACGAACATCGTTTCCTGCATTTATTTCCCCCTTTGAGCTTCGCTTAAACTCGAGCCTCTACGTGATGCTCCCAAAATAGGAAGTTCCCGCGATCCGATCTTCTCGATCTTTGCTGCGCACGCCTTGAATTCCGGTATCTTCGACACCGGATCAAGCTTTGCGTTGGTAAGAAGATTCGCGGCCTTGGCATCTCCCCAATGGTATGGAATGAAGATCGTGTCCTTACGGATCGTCTTGACAACGAGTGCGGGAAAGATGCCTTCTCCGCGTCTCGAAATAACCTTGACGTTTTCGCCATCTGCGATTCCCATCTTCGCGGCTGTCTCCGGATGGATCTCGACGTATGGCTCGGGACATTGCTGAACGAGGAAGCCGATACGCCTCGTTTGGTTCCCGGAAAGATACTGATAGACAACGCGTCCGGTCGTTAGTGCAAGCGGATACTCGTCATCAGGCACTTCCGCCGGGCCCTTGTATTCGATCGCAAAGAACTTCGCCTTTCCGTCGGGGTGATAGAACTTTTTGTCCTCGAACATTCGCGGCGTTCCCTTGCTTTCTTCTGTGGGACACGGCCACATTACGCCGTTCTGAGCGTCGATCTTCTCGTATGTGATCCCGTAATAATCAGCTTTTCCGCCTTTAGAAGCTGCCCGAAGTTCGTCAAATATCTCACGCGGAGTGTCGAACTTAAAGTACTTCTCGCGTCCCATCCGACGAGCAATCTCTTTCGCTATCCACCAATCGGGTTTTGATTCGCCGACGGGATCAATAGCCTTGTTGATCTTTACGACACGAGCTTCAGCGCTTGCCGTTACGCCCTCATCTTCAGCCCACGTAGTCGTCGGCAGAACGACATCTGCAAACCTCGAAGACTCAGACATAAAGAAATCGATATTTACATAAAACTCGAGGCCCTCGAGCGATTGGCGGATCGCATTCACGTCGGGCAGTGAGACCATGCCGTTATTGCACGTGGAAATAAGCCCTTTGATCTCGCCTTCCCGCATCTTTTCGTACATTTCGACGACGGAAACTCCGGCTTCTGGAAGTTCATCTTCCGGCAGCCCCCAGAACTCGCACATATGTTTGCGATCTTCGGGGTTTGTCATCGAACGCTGGCCGGGCAGTTGATCCGCTTTTTGACCATGTTCGCGACCGCCTTGGCCGTTGCCCTGTCCGGTAATTGTTCCGTAGCCCCGGCCGGGCTCGCCTATCTTGCCTGTTGCAAGGACAATATTTATGTAGCTCAAGACGTTGTCAACGCCGTTCGAATGATGCTCGATACCGCGAGCATGAAGGATCATTCCCGTTCGAGCTTGGCCGTAAAGGATCGCAGCCTTCTCGATCTTGGCCGGATCGATACCGGACAGCTCGCCAGCTTTCGAAGGCGGATATTTATCGATGACCGCTTTCACGGCATCCCAGTCATTTGTATGTTTGGAGATGAATTCCTCGTCGATAAGGCCTTCGCGAATGATGACATTCAGGAGGCCGTTCGCGACCGCAACGTCCGTTCCCGGCTTAAGCTGGAGATGGATATCGCCTTGGCGAGCTGTCGCGGTTGCTCGCGGGTCGATGACGATCCAGCGGCCTCCATTGTCGCGTTGTTGCCAAAGATATTTATTGAGGATCGGGAAGGTCTCCGCGCAATTCGACCCGGCGATCATCAAGACCTCGGCAAGCGGAATGTCGTCCCAAGAGTTTGCAACGCGGTCAACGCCGAAGGCTTTATTGTTTCCGGCGGCGGCGCTGACCATGCACAACCGGCCGTTGTAATCGACATAGCGGGTACCAAGGCCGATCCGGGCAAACTTGCCCATCACATAGGTCTTTTCGGTCGTCAAAGAAGACCCGGAATAAACGCCAATTGCGTTCTTTCCGTATTTCGCCTGGATCTCCTTTATTCGCGAAACAACGAGGTCGAGGGCATCATCCCAAGTCGCACGCTCAAAGACACCATTCTTCTTAACGAGCGGGTAAAGCAGACGATCAGGGTGAT
>JADYZI010000053.1 GCA_020853255.1 Acidobacteriota bacterium | reverse complement strand
GCCGTGGCAATTCGGCGGAAAGCTGCGTTGAGTTTTACGCCCGTACTAATGTGCGGGCTTCTGCAACCGCGTGCGGGCTTGCGGCATGACCGCCCGCTGACGCAGGCGGTTCTGACTTTGGGATTATGCCCTTACTTCGTTCGGGCGTGCGGCAACGCTCTGCGGGAGAGCGTCTTTCTTTGCGGCCTCTGCGTGAACTTTGCGTTCTTTGCGTTTAAAACGGAACATAAACGCAAAGTTCGCAAAGGAAGACTTATGACTTCTCACTTTTTACCTATGACTTATTTCGGAGTCAAAGGCGTGCGGAATGCGGATCGTCGGCGGGCAAGCCGCCTCCGGGAAGTATTTAGATAGCCGCGTTCTATAAACATTTCGCTCCTACGGAGCTAGCTAAGAAGGTCCGATATCGGTGTTGCGTGTCGGTTCCACGCAGTAAAACGACGTGGCTTAGCAAGGCCGCAGAGTTTATGTTTTCGATTTTCATTTGCATTCGAAGGAAATGCGGAAGACGGCCTCCTGCACTGAAAGTGCAAAACGCCGCCCTCAATGTCGAACAACTCCAAAGCTAAAGCCTAGTTGGAGAATTTGTCGGCGAAGTTGCCGATGACGGGCACTTTGTAAAGCTCGCCGCCGTAGGCTTTGATCGCCGAGATGATGAAAAAGACAAAAATTGCCAGTCCAACGACCATAAGCACGAGCCAGATCAAGGTAGCGAGCAATGAAGTGATCGTGGTGCCCATTAACGCAAGAACCACAATAACTACATAAAGCGGAATTCCGATCACCAGATTTGCAACTAACAGCAGGATCGACTGCATTGCGTGAAAACGCGGTAGTTTATTGGTTTTATCGGTGACCAAGACGATGATGCTGTAAATCAGGCCGAGTAGGCAAACTAAATTTCCCAGATAACAGAGCATTGCTCCAATATTGTTATCCAACCCAAGTGCCGTTTTACCGGCCGACATATTTTGCATATTTCCTTGACGTTTGCTCCTTAGAAAATTGAATGAGGACGGTTCGCTATCAAATTGCGATAATGAACATTAACACAGGACATTGATTTATACAATTTTTTGCGTAAGAATCTATACCTTGTTTCACAAACCGTATTAATGAAAGCAAAGGTTTATGTGACGCTCAAAAAGGGCGTTCTCGATCCGCAGGGCAAGGCAATTCATCATTCGGCAGAGCTCTTGGGCTATTCTCAGCTTGCCGACATCCGGCAGGGCAAATACTTCGAGATCAGTTTTAACGACGGCGTCAGCGAAGCGGAGGCCCGCGAGGCCGCCGAGACGATCGGCCGCGACGTTCTGGCGAATCCGGTGATCGAGGATTTTCAGGTGGAGGTCTCGGGTTGACGGGAGACCGGCTCAAATTTGCGGACGTCTTTTCGGTCCTCAATGATATGAGGGCTAATGGCGTTATCGGCAGATATGCGGTTGGCGGGGCGTCAGCGGTCGCTTTTTATGCGGAGCCGATCGCGACCAAAGATCTTGACATCTTCTTTTTATTCGACCCGCCGCAGGAAACTGCTATTCTTTCTCTTGGATCGATCTACGAATACTGTCGGGAGAAAGGTTATAAATACGACCACGAGTTCATTTCGATCCAAGGGTGGTTGGTTCAATTCGTAGAATGCGGGAATGATCCGCTATGGAGAGACGCTCTTGCAAATTCGATTCAGTTTTCGTTTGAGGGCGGCAGCATCGAGGTTCTTTCGCCGGAACATCTTGCGGCAATGTGGGCGGTCGTTGCCAGGCCGAAAGATATCTTAAAGATCCAGCATTTTGCCGAGAGCGATGTTCTTGATCCGGCAAAACTTAAGGATATCCTGGACCGATTTGATCTGCTCATGGCTTGGAGGAAGATACAGGAGGGACTTTCGGATGAGTTCAGATTCTAAAGAAAAGCTTATCAGCCGAAAGGAGAAGTATCGGGCATATGCTCGAAACTTGCCGCTGCTCGAGCGGCTTCGGCAGTTGGAATCGCTCCAGGAGCAGAGTTACGAGATATTGCGAATCCGTGAAGCGAATGGCGGGAAGCCTATTCCAAAAGCATGGCGACGATGGGCACAGGCCCAGGAAGAATTGGCAATAAAGAAATGAAATTTGGTGTAATTGTATTTCCCGGTTCGAATTGTGATCACGACGCTTATCATGTCGTGTCGAAGTACGTGGGCCAGCCCGTTGATTTTATCTGGCACAAGGAGACGGATCTCTCGTCCTTTGACGCGGTGATCGTGCCGGGCGGTTTCTCGTATGGTGATTATCTGCGTGCGGGTGCTTTGGCCAGATTTTCGCCCGTTATGGCGTCGCTCAAGGATTTTGCCGCCGAGGGCAAGTTCGTGATGGGCATCTGCAACGGCTTTCAGATACTTTGCGAGGCGGGGCTTTTGCCCGGAGCTTTGAGGCGGAACGCGGGCCTGCATTTTATCTGCAAGCATGTGAATTTGCGTGTCGAGACGGCCAACTCGCCGTTTACGAGTGCACTCGAGAACGGCAAAGTGCTCTCGATGCCGATCGCTCACGCCGAGGGGAATTACACCTGCGACGACGAGACCTACGACCTTCTCGAGGAGAACGGCCAGATCCTTTTCCGTTATTCGGATGAGTATGGGAATGTGGTTGAAGCCGCGAACCCGAACGGTTCTCGAGGGAACATCGCGGGTATCACGAACCTCGACCGCAACGTGCTCGGTATGATGCCGCATCCTGAAAGAGCCTGCGACGACCTGCTCGGTTCAAGCGACGGCTGCGACATCTTCCGCTCACTCACACACGCCATCGAAGCTCAGACCGCCTGAGCTGACGGTGCCGCATTTCGACGCCGCGAAGCTGTCGGTCTCACCGACTGCTCAGATATTTGCTTGTCGCCCCGCCATCCGAGTGATAGATTGGGGAAAACCCAAGAACCGAGGAACCGTTATATGAAAATGAGTGCATTAAACAACAAGCTGATCCTAGCGGCTATTCTGAGTGCATTCTGCTCACTCGCTCTTTCTGTCACTGCATTCGGGCAATGTGGAAACTATTTCAACACAACTTACAGGAAAGTTGGAGCCGTGCCTTACTATGCTCATCTTGCGGATTGGAATAATGACGGTCTCCCTGATCTTTTTTGGTCGGCTGCGAGTGGCTCAAGTTGGGTCGTACACGTAGCTCTTCACACCGGGAATGGAGATTGGGACTTTGCCCATCCGCTCTTGATCTCGTCGCCTGTTGAGATCGATCCTTACCAGTCTCTCACTGGGTTTCCTAACCTGGCTGACTTCGATTCTGACGGTGATCTGGACTACGTGGATCTATATAACGGCATGATCAGGATGTTTCGGAACAACGGCAACGCTTCGATCACCCATGTAAATACGACGTTTAACGTTTTTGAGACGGTCGTGAATAGGTTCCCGCCGACCGATCTGAACGGCGACGGGTTATTGGATCTTTTTGATGTCTCAGGAAACATCGGGCCTCAGGGACACGCGGTCGGCTATCGTCTTGGCCAGGCCGACGGCACATTCTCCGACAGAGTGAACATTTTTGGACAAGCCGGATTGGGCAGTGATGGTCGATCTGCCGTGCTCGGAGATTTTACCGGTGATGGAAAACCCGACTTTTTGGTAACTGCGTATGATCCGCAATCGGTCCTCCGTGCGATGATCTACAAGAATACGGGTAATGGCAATTTTGAGTTGGTGAATCAAACATCACCTTTTGGCGGAATCGTCAAAGATGTCGATGGTGACGGGAAAGCTGATGTCGTCGGGTTCAAGACGGTCAACTCCGTTACGAGCCTGGCGGTGTGGCATTCAAATGGCGACGGAACGTTTACGCTCTTGCCGACCGTACCGAGGCTCCATCCGGAAAGTTCTGCTGATCTGACTTTCGTAGAAATGAACGGTGATACCAATCCGGACATTCTTGAAACCCCGTACAGCGGTGGTGGATACTACTCAGTTTATATCAACGATGGTTCGGGCGGATTTACCCGAACTGACTACATGGAGACACTCGGATCCCGAGAATTTTTTGATCATGACGGGGATGGAAAAGACGATCAGTTCATCTTTTACTTTGCATCACCTCTTGGGGATATCGGCTTTGCCGTAAGAAAGAATTCGTGCAGTCGTAACGCCCAGCCGGTAAGGACGGCAAACTTTAACGGGGATGGACTGCCAGACCTTACGTTCTGGTATCCGCCTTCCGGCGTATGGACACGCGCGGATGCTGTTTGGATGATGTGGGTGCCGCCTGCACCAACGACCTTTCAATGGGGATCGGGAGCGTTAGGGGATGTTCCGACTCCCGGAGACTTTGACGGAGATGGCTCTACGGACTATGCGGTCTTTAGAAACCCTGAGGGCAATTGGTATATTCGACGGAGTTCTGACGCCGGCTGGATGGTCTTTCACTTTGGCATGGCCGGCGATATTCCCGTTCCGGCGGACTACGACGGCGGCGGCAAGACGGATTTTGCGGTCTTTCGTCCCAGTACGGGCGTTTGGTATATCCTCTATTCCGAAACTCAACAGTTTACCGCCGTACAATGGGGCCTGAGTTCCGACAAGCCGGTGCCCGCCGATTACGATGGTGACGGCAAACTAGACATTGCCGTGTACCGTCCGAGCACCGGTGTCTGGTATTCCATCAGGAGTTCAGATCAGACATTTGCGATCGCTCAATGGGGGATCAGCACTGATACGCCCGTGCCTGCGGATTATGATCTTGATGGCAAAGCCGATCTTGCTGTGTTTAGGGATGGAACGTGGTATATCTGGCGCGGCTTAGATAACACATTTGCATATCTTTACTTCGGAAGTGCCGGAGATATTCCAATGCCGATCGTAACGGGTGAGTTCGGACTATACGTTACGCTTTACAGACCGCTGTATAGAACCTGGTATTTGCGCTGGGGCGGCAGTTATAACTATGCTCTCGTACTACCTAGTGCCCAAGGCCAGCCGGTGTACTTCGGAATGCCGAATAATTGACCATCTAACGGCATTCACTTCTGATCGCCTTAGGAGACGGCGAGTTTGAGGCCGTCTCGGACGATGTTGTAATCGAGGACGCGTGCACCGTCTTGTGCGGCTAGTGCGGCCTCGACATCGCTGCGTCGCCCGTCCTCGCAATAGAAAGCGATACAGCCTCCGCCGCCTGCACCGCAAACCTTTGGAGCGATCGCTCCGTTCGCCAGGGCGACATCGATCAGGTGATCCATATGCGGCGTGGTGATGTTCGGCGAAAGGCGTTTTCGCGCCGGATGTGCCTCTTTGATGATCTCGCCAACGGCGTCCCAGTCGCTTTCAAGCAGTGCCATTCGTAAGGAGATCGACGTATCCCTGATGCCGTCGAATATCTCGAAGATCTCGCGGTCGCCGTCGATGTGGCGTTTTGTGATCTCCCAGTTATTCGTGCCGGAATTTCGCGGTTCGCCCGTGTAGAGAACTGCGGTGCGGCGTTCGAGCGTTTCGAGATCGATATCAAGGCCTTCGCGGCGAATGCCCTCGGGGCCGAAATGGATCGACGCGGCACCGCCATATTGAGCCGAGTAATAATCCTGAAAACCGGTCGGCACACGTATCACCTGACACTCGACGTTAGCGGCGATCGGGATGAAGCGTTCGGGTGCGTAGCGGTCGCCGACGAGTTTATTTAACGCTCCGATGCACGCGATATTCAGAGTCGAAGAACCTGCAAGCCCCGCACCGGCCGGTGCCTCGGAACGCGTCGTCATCTCAAACCCGACCTCAGGACGGAAAAAATAGACAAGCTTTGAAAGAAGCTCCAATTTGGGAAGGTCACTAAGTTCGCCGATCTTATCGAGCGTTGTCTCGACCGTCTGCTCCTGATCTATCGAACGAAGGATGACGCGGTCATCATCACGCGTCTCGATGCGGCAATGTGCCAGCATCGAGACCGCAAAATTGACGGTCG
>JADYZI010000052.1 GCA_020853255.1 Acidobacteriota bacterium | reverse complement strand
GATCCGCCGGGCGCTTCTATCGTCGATCGAAGGGGCCGCTGTTACGGCCGTGAAGATCGAAGGCGTGGAGCACGAATTCTCATCTATCAAGGGGGTTGTCGAGGACGCGACCGATATCATCCTCAATTTGAAGCAGGTTCCTTTCAAACTTCACGGAGGCGGGCCAAAGACTCTGACCATCAGCCGGAAAGGTTCGGGCGAAGTGACGAGTGCGGATATTGAAGGCGATGGAGATGTTGAGGTGCTCGACCCGAACATCCACATCGCGACCATCAGCGGTTCTGGATCGTTCAATGTTGAAATGAGGCTCAAGCGCGGTCGCGGCTATGTTTCCGCTGAGTTTAACAACGACGAAGATCTTTCGGTCGGCTACATTCCGATCGACTCGGTGCATACGCCGATCAAGAAGGTAAATTACAACGTCGATAAGACGCGTCAGGGATCGAACACCGAATTCGATAAATTAACTATCGAAGTTTGGACCGATGGCTCTGTTCCGCCGGAAGATTCGATCGGCCTCGCAGCAAAATTGGTGAAAGATCACATGGCGATCTTCATCAATTTTGAAGAGGAAGAAGAGGAATATAAATACGAAGACATTGCCCGGCCGCCGCTAATGCGGAATGACCTGCTCGATAAGCCGGTCGACGAACTGGAACTTTCGGTCCGTTCGTACAACTGTCTGAAGAACGCCGACATTCGATCCATTCGCGATCTGATCAGGCGGAGTGAAAAGGATATGCTCGGCACAAAGAACTTCGGCAAGAAGTCGCTGACGGAGATCAAGGACCTGCTTCACGGCATGGGGCTCGATTTCGGCATGGACTTCGATGAGCAGGGCAATCCAATCCCGGGATCGGGCGGGAGAGATTTAGATTAAGGATGTGGGCTGAGGGGTGAGGATGAGTGCGAAAGTCTCATTCCTCATCGCTCCGCACTCATCCCGCAACTGACATGAGACATTTAAAAGCACATCGCAAACTTGGACGTACTACGGAGCATCGGATGTCGTTGCTTCGCAACCTGGCCACGTCGTTGATAAATGCGGAAAAAGAGCATATTGTAACCACAACGCAAAAGGCCAAGGAATTGCGGCCGTTTGTCGAAAAGGCGATCACACTTGCGCGTAAGGCCCAGAGCCTGAATGGTGGCGGGGCCAAGGCACAGGAAGTTCACCTGCGCCGCCAGGCATCACGCTTTTTCCACGCCGGCAACAGCACGTTCAAGGAGGCGGCGAGCCGTTTCCGCGGCAAGAAGGGCGAGGCGAAAGACCCGATCGAGCGCACGGCCGGCGTCAAGGCGGTGCAGCGGTTGTTCGGCGAACTCGGCATTCGCTACAAGGACCGCAACGGCGGGTACACGCGTATTATAAAGATCGGCCGCCGCAGCGGTGACAATGCGGAATTGGCCGTGATCGAATTGGTTGATAACCCCCGCGAACTTGCAGCGAAAGGATAGTATTTCTTTTTTGGAGGCGGCACCACGATGAGTGACAGTTCGGCTTCTGCAAAAGCAAAGGAAATGGAAAAGCAAGGCGGTAAGAAAGACGAGGGGAAGGCGGGTCGTTCAGGCACGCACGGGGAACCATCGTTCAATATGGATGAGCTTCGCGATTTGGCCGAGATGGTCAATGAGCATGGCTTTACCGATTTTGAGTTTGAGAACGAGAATATTCGTGTGCGGTTGAGCAAAACGCCGCCCGCATCGGCCGTACAATATGTTCCGCAGCCGCAGCAGGCTGCCTATACGGCCCCGGCCGTTCCGGCCGCCGCTCCTACACAGGCCCAAACTGCCCGGCTTGCCGACAACCCGGCCGCAACCGCGGTATCCGCCGAAGAGGAACTTCACCAGATCACATCGCCGATCGTTGGCACATTCTACCGTTCGTCCGGCCCCGATAAGGAACCGTATGTAAAGGAAGGCAGCCAGATCACGCCTTCGTCCATTGTCTGCATTGTTGAAGCGATGAAGCTTATGAACGAGATCGAGGCAGAAGTGACCGGCGAGGTCGTAAAGATCTATGTCGAAAACGGCCAGCCTGTCGAATACGGCCAGCCGCTTTTTGGGATTAGGAAGTGATTTCAACGCAGAGACGCTGAGACGCAGAGGTATAAAGGTATAAAAACGGAGATTCATAGACAGCCTCTATCGATCTCTGGTCTGCAAACCTCTCTGTGCCTCAGCGTCTCTGCGTTAAGATTCAAATGAGCAACCGAGAGATCCGGAAAATTCTTATTGCCAACCGCGGCGAGATCGCGTGCCGGGTCATCTGGACGTGCAAGGAGATGGGCATCAAGACAGTGGCCGTCCATTCGGAGGCGGACCGCGAGGCCCTGCATGTAAGATATGCGGACGAAGCGATCTGTATCGGCCCGGCGCCATCGGCGCAGAGTTATTTGAATATTCCGTCGATAATCAGCGCGGCCGAGATCACGAATGTTGACGCGGTCCATCCCGGATATGGCTTTTTGGCCGAATCCGCCACCTTTGCAAAGATCTGCGAGGACTGCAACATCAAGTTTATCGGCCCGCGGCCGGAAGTGATCGCCATGATGGGTGACAAGGTCGAGGCGCGGCGGACAATGGTGGCCGCCGGCGTGCCTGTGCTGCCCGGCAGCCCGGACGCGATCGAATCACCCGAAGAGGCGAAGAGGCTCGCTCTTGAGATAGGATTTCCGATCATCGTAAAAGCATCAGCTGGCGGCGGCGGACGCGGGATGCGCATTGTGCGAAGCGCCGATGAGCTTGAAAGTCAGCTCGAATTGGCGCAAAGCGAAGCGCTTGCCGCATTCAAGAACGGCGCGGTCTATATCGAACGTTATATTGAACGCCCACGACACATCGAGATCCAGGTACTGGCGGACGAGCATGGGAACTGTATTCACCTGGGCGAACGCGAATGCTCGATCCAGCGGCGGCATCAGAAGCTTTTGGAGGAAGCTCCGTCACCGGTTATCACGCCCGAACAGCGCGAAAAAATGGGTGCGATCGCGGTCAACGCGTGCAGAGAGATAGGTTATTCAAACGCCGGAACGTTCGAATTTCTCCTGGATGAAGACGGCAGTTTCTATTTCATGGAGATGAACACGCGCGTCCAGGTCGAGCATCCGGTGACCGAAATGGTAACGCTTGCGGACATTGTCCGGAACCAGATACGCATTGCGACAGGCGAAGATCTTCAGTATAGCCAGGACGATCTACAGATACGCGGCCATTCGATCGAATGCAGGATCAATGCCGAGGACCCCGTCAAATTTACGCCCAGCCCGGGTAAGATCACGGCATTTAATATTCCGGGCGGACCTGGAGTGCGTGTCGATACGGCGGTTTATCCGGGATACGTCGTGCCGCCGTATTACGATTCGATGATCGCGAAACTGATAGTCCACGCACGGACCCGCGAACTTGCGATCAACCGAATGCAGCGTGCTCTAGACGTCGTGGTCGTTGAAGGAATAAAGACCACTATCCCGCTTCATAAGAAAATAATGGCGGACAAGCGATTTCAGGCGGGTGATTTTTCGACGAAGTTCATGGAAGAGTTTGAGCTGTAAGCGTGAGCGGCAATCGAAGTGCTGGCTCAGAAATCCGGTGTTAGTCTTCACAAACCGAACTGCGTTGCTAAGCTGCCAACGGCGTTTGAAACCTTGGAGGTTATTCGCAAGGCAGCTAGTTTGAAATAAAGAAGCTACCGATATTCTCATAGTTTCTGCTAGAATCGATATCGATGAGTTCGGAATTGCTGAGTCGAATAACCTCAAACCCTCGCCAGTGCGGCGGTCGGCCGTGCATTCGCGGTTTGCGAATTCGTGTCAAGGACATCCTGGACATGCTCGCCGGTGGTGCCACCCAAGCGGAGATCCTGGAAGATTATCCTTACCTTGACAGTGACGACATCAAGGCGTCGCTAGAATATGCGGCTGCCCAGATCGATCACGCGGTGGTGATGGTACCGTAGTGAATTTTCTGGTTGACGCTCAATTGCCGCCCGGATTGGCGCGTTGGCTAACGGACGCTGGCCACTTAGCGCGGCACGTCGATGAACTCGGTCTCGCTGGTGCGGAGGATTCGACTATCTGGAACCAGGCACTACGCATCAGTGCCGTGATCGTTACGAAAGACGAGGATTTCGCGGACCGAACAGCCCGCACTGCGTCAGGGCCGGCGATCGTGTGGCTTCGCCTTGGGAATTCAACCAACCGCGTATTGTTGGCATGGCTGGAACCGCGATGGCCTTCAATTTGTCAGTTGCTTGCCGACGGAAATCGGTTGATCGAAGTTCGTTGATCCCGACCCACCGTCGTTGAAATCGGCGCTCGAATATTGTAGTATTCAGTGTGATTTAGCATCCTTTCGCTTAGATCGGGATTTACACATTTTTCACGGTTACCGCCAGCGGTATGGGCGGAGTTACTGTGAGCAAAGGAGAGACCATTTTAGAGTCAGATAATTATGGCAACAGTTAAAGAAGTAAAAGAGAAGATAGTCGGAGATTACAAGACGCACGCGTCGGACACGGGTTCTTCGCAGGTGCAGGTCGCTTTGTTGACCCAGAGGATCAATGAATTGACCGAGCATTTCAAGACCCACAAGAAGGACAACCATTCACGCCGCGGCCTGCTCAAAATGGTTTCACGCCGACGCAAGCTGCTGGATTATTTGAAGCTGCGCAATATCGATCAGTATCACGAGATCATCAAGAGATTGGGATTGAGAAGATAAAAGTAGCCCCGGTTCAATGCCCGCGGCCCATAGTC
Source organism: Acidobacteriota bacterium (assembly GCA_020853255.1). Next base: position 8,732 of record JADYZI010000052.1, on the reverse strand, counting down.
AGATGATGTAGGGCCCTGGGTATCGGGCCCACGGGCGCGCACGACTACTTCGAGTCTTTGGAAAAGCGTTTCTCACGAAGAAATTGTAACGGCTGCTGAACGTGACAGCTTATGGGCCTGGATGCAAAAGAGAACGCTGAAAAATTAGAACGAAACCGGAAACGGCCGAAGCTTCACGAACAGCTTTTGGCCGTTTTTGCTTTTCGAGGTTGAAAATAAATGGCACAAAAAAAATATTTGAAAGAATCGATCAAGCTCGGAATAAAAGAGCTGGTCGTTGAAACGGGCAAGGTTGCCAAGCAGGCGGACGGTTCCGTCATCGTTAGATACGGCGACACGATGGTGCTTGTCACCGCTGTGAGCGCGAGGAATGCGAAAGAAGGATTGGACTTTTTTCCGCTTACGGTCGAATATCGCGAGTCAACATATTCCGCGGGACGAATTCCCGGCAACTACTTCCGGCGCGAAGGACGCCCGAGTGAAAAAGAGGTGCTTACGTGCCGTCTCATTGATCGTCCTGTGCGGCCGTTGTTTCCGGACGGCTATCGGTTCGAGACGCAGATCGTCGGGTCGGTCATTTCGGCCGATACCGAAAATGACCCGGACGTGATCACGATAACCGGTGCATCGCTCGCGCTGTACCTATCCGACATTCCATTCACTAACCCGATCGCCGGCGTACGTATCGGCCTGATCGATGGTAAGTACCTGCTGAACCCGACATATGACGAACGTCGTGAATCGGAACTGAACCTGGTTGTCGCGGGCACCGAAGAAGCGATCGTGATGGTTGAGGCCGAGGCAAACGAGGTTTCAGAAAAGATAATGCTTGAGGCGATGATGCTTGCTCATAAAGAGATCAAACGGCTCTGCCTGTGGCAGAAGGAACTGGCAAAGGCCCTGGAGATAGAAAAGCGTGAGTTCGTTTCACCGTCGATCGACGAAGGAACGATCGCCGAGGTCGAAAAGAATTTTGGCGGCCGCCTGCGCGAAGCTCTGGACACGACCGGCAAGGACAAACTGACCAGTTATGCAGCGATCGATGCGCTGAAGAAGGAAGTAGTTTGCTCATATCCCGAAGATCAGCCTGACGCACGGGCCATGGCCGGCAAAGCATTCTCATTTCTGAAAGAAAAGATCTTCCGCGAGGATATGCTTGGAAATCGCCGACGGCCGGACGGGCGCAAGTTCTCAGAAGTACGCCCGATCTCGTGCGAGGTAGGCTGGCTTCCACGGGTGCATGGCTCGGCCTTATTCACACGCGGCGAAACACAGGCGATCGTCACGACCACGCTCGGAACCAAGATGGACGAGCAGTATATGGACGACATCGAAAAGGGGGAAGTGAAACGGCGATTTATGCTGCATTATAATTTCCCGCCATACTCTGTTGGGGAGGCTGGCCGTTTCGGCGGCACCTCGCGGCGAGAAACGGGACATGGAAATCTTGCCCGCCGCGCGATCGCGGCCGTTCTGCCCAGCGAGGCGGAATTTCCTTACACATTGCGGATAGTTTCGGATATAACCGAATCAAACGGATCGTCATCAATGGCGTCGGTATGCGGCGGCATTCTCAGCCTGATGGATGCAGGCGTGCCGATCAAGAGCCCGGTTGCCGGCGTTGCGATGGGGTTGGTGATGGAAGGGAATCGTTACGCGATCCTGACCGATATCGCCGGTGCCGAAGACCATTACGGCGACATGGACTTTAAGGTAACAGGGACCAGCGCGGGCGTCACCGCCTTGCAAATGGATATCAAGGTAGCCGGCATCAACGCGATGATCCTGCAGGAAGCGCTTGAACAGGCACGAAAAGGCCGGATGCATATTCTTGAGAAAATGCAGCAGGCGATCGATAAACCGCGCGAAGACATTTCACCGTTCGCTCCGCGCATAATCACGATGAAGATCCATCCGGATAAGATCCGCGACGTCATCGGAAAGGGCGGTTCGACCATACGTTCTATCACTGAGGAAACGGGTGCAAAGATAGATATCGACGATGATGGCACTATCCTCATCGCGACCGCTGACGGCGAAGCGGCCCAGGCCGCGATCGCTCGTATCAAATCACTGACCGCTGAAGCAGAGATCGGCGAAACCTATCTCGGCACGGTTTCCCGGATCGTTGATTTTGGCGCTTTTGTCGAGATATTGCCCGGCCTCGACGGCTTGCTGCACATTTCCGAGATCTCCGACCACCGCGTCAAAGACGTCCGCGACGAACTCAAAGAAGGCCAGCAGATCCTCGTCAAATGCATCGGCAAGGAAGGCAATAAGGTCAAGCTCTCCCGCAAGGCGATCCTCAACGAAGAAAAAGCCAAAGCTGGTTCTGCAGGTGACAGCGGGGAGTAGTTGCTTCGGGCCCTGGTCTTTGCCGAAGCCCGCACGTCGTGAGGGTGATCTCCCAGCCTGGAGAATTCGCGCCTTCTTCGTGCGGGCTATGGCATTCCGCCCGTCGTGGGACGGAGCCGAGTTCTATCACAACGAACGTCCGTCGCTCAAGGCGTAAAGTGGTATGTAATGACCCCCGTCACGTTTACCCGTTCTCCGGCTAAAACTGTCGGGGAGAATTTTGCCGATTTGGCCGCTTGGAGGGCGGCAGGCCTTAACAATGGATGTCCGCTCACGGCGGTTGCAGAGACCACATTGCCCACGCGGTCGACAAGAACTTGAACGCTGACTGCACCGGAGGCGCGGACCGCGCGAGCCGTAGGCGGGTACTCCGGTCGCGGCAACTCCAACGCTTTTCCGTTTAATACTCCCCCGGAAATTGTCTTAGGCAGATTCGTTTTACTGGGATCCGAAGAAGCAGGACCCTGAAGGGTTGGCGGACGGACGGTGAGTTCCCTGGGGTATTCAGCGTGCACCGACACTTGAGTAAAATTGTCCTTGTCGCCAAGGACGACCGGATGGGCACCAGCTAGTTTGATGGCATTGATCATCCTGAGCAGCTCCCCATAATTTCGACTCGAGTCGTTGCGGGCGACATCGATGAGTACCGTCGCTTCCACCTCGTTCGTGCTTTCGCGAAAAACTCCGTTCTCGGCTCGCAATTTGAAGATGTCCCGGAGCGCTAACGTTAGATCATCAAGATCATTTTGAGGCTCGTTGTTCAGCATGGGCCTGCCGTCTGCCCCAACTGTGACCAGGAGGTTCAATGGGTTAGGTCGGTTGGCCACTACTTCCTTACGAACGAGCACCTCGATCGTGCCGTCGGGCGGAGGTATTTTAGTGAAGAAGCCGTCGCTTTCGTCTGGACGACGGCTACTCGTTGCAAGTTTAACGATCGTGATATCGAAATCCCTCACTTTATCCAAGATCGTCGCGACCTCGCCGGTCGGGACAGAACCAGCTACGATCAGATAAACAACACGACGGTCGGGTGTCGAGTTAGCAATAGTCTTGAGTTGTGGGTCGAGCGAAGCAAGCGCGATCGGCCGAGCGTCTGCGTCCCCGAGCAATATGAGGCCGGACTCCGGAAGAATTATTCGAAGGGACGAAGATTTGGCCAGCTCGGCGTCCAGTTCTGCGCTTTCCATTCCGGCGGGGACGCTTGCGTTTAGCTTTCGCGTCTTGACTGATTCGCCCTTGCCAGTGGGATCCCTCAACAGGGTGCAGGAGATCGTTGCCGCCGAGATGAGCAAAGCGGCAAGAACCATACAGGTCTTATTTTGCGTTTCTAAGATGTTCATAAGTCACGTGATGCTAACCCAACGTGAATACCGCTGAGCGTGACACGAACCAAGCACCTGCGTAAGAAATCAGCAGAGAGCTGCCACTCTGCTTCGATTCCGTCTGCTTGACGAGTGTGTGCGGCAATTATTGCGCTGATCTGCGGTTTATTTCTATCCGGGGTTTTTGTAACATCTTTCTTTTGGTCTCTTCTTTAAATATGTCAGCACAAAATATAGAAACTATCGTATCGCTTTCGAAGCGCCGCGGGTTTGTTTATCCGGCGTCGGATATTTATGGCGGGCTTGGGTCGTCGTGGGATTATGGGCCGCTTGGGGTTGAGTTGGCGAATAATATAAAGAAGAGTTGGTGGAGTTGGGTCGTCTATGAACGCGATGATGTTGAGGGGCTGGATTCTTCGATCGTTTTGAACCGGAATGTTTGGAAATATTCGGGACACGAAACGACGTTTTCCGATCCGCTGGTCGATTGCCGCGACTGCAAGGCGAGGCTGCGACAGGACAAATTAGATACTGACGCGAACGGACAATTCGTTTGCTCGAATTGCGGTTCGACAAATCTGACCGATCCGCGGCCGTTCAATTTGATGTTCCGCACGACCATCGGAGCGGTCTCAGCCGATGACGATCCGACGGCGTTGGCGTATCTTCGGCCTGAAACGGCGCAGGGCATTTTTATCAATTTCAAGAACGTGCTCGATACATCGCGGCGCAAGCTGCCGTTCGGGATCGCGCAGATCGGCAAGGCTTTTCGGAACGAAGTGACGCCGGGAAATTTTATCTTCCGTACGCGCGAGTTTGAGCAGATGGAGATCGAGTATTTCGTCAATCCGCCCGATGCCGGACGCGCTCATCAGGAATGGATCGACGGCTTTCATTCGTGGATAAACTCTATCGGTATTTCTGACGCGAACCTCAAGGATTACGAGCAGTCGAAACAGGAATTGGCCCATTATTCCGAACGGACGGTCGATATTCTTTACCGCTTTTTCCCTGAACGTGAGGACGAAGCGAAGCAATGGGACGAGTTGATGGGAATTGCGAACCGTACCAATTTCGATCTTCGCGTCCATTCGAAAAAGCCCGAAGATGCGGAAGGAAAACGCATCAACCCTGATTCGACCGAAGACCTTTCGTATTTTAACACGGCAACGAACGAACGCTTTTATCCGTACATCATCGAACCATCGATCGGCGTCAACCGGACACTTCTGGCTGTGATGATGGATGCATACACGGAAAAAACGAACGACAAGGGCGAAACGCGCGTCATCTTAAAACTAAAACCGGAAATGGCCCCGATCAAGGTGGCCGTACTTCCGCTGGCAAAGAACAAGCCGGAAATAGTCGAAATGGCAAAGCGTTTGAAAAAAGACTTGCAGCCCTCAATGCGCGCCGTTTATGACGACACTGGCGGCATCGGAAAACTCTACGCCCGCCAGGACGAGATCGGTACGCCGTTCTGCGTAACGGTCGATCACGAATCGCTCGAAGATAACGCCGTCACGGTCCGCAACCGCGATACATGGGTACAGGAGAGGGTCTCGGCCGAAAACCTCAAGGAATATCTTCATAAGTATCTTTGATTTGCGGTCCATAATTGAGAGTTTAAGAATAGCTGCTAGCGATGTGCCGATAGCTGTCAGCTATTTAATCTGGTTTTGTTTCAAGCCATGGACGTGCGTAACATACAGGTAAACCCTCTTGCTGAAGCCATAGCGCGTACAGGTGGGCGGGCGATGCTGGTTGGTGGGTGTGTGCGCGATGAGCTGATGGGTGTCGCTCCAAAGGACTGGGATGTTGAGGTTTACGGGATCGATCCCGAACGGTTGAAGGCGATTTTAGAAGAGTTTGTAAACCGTGCGATGGACGACGCTCGAACTGAAGTTCGTATTCCGCTGAATATTGTCGGCGAGGCGTTTAGGGTTTACAAGATCGGGAATGACCTGGATGTGTCGCTGCCTCGCCGTGAACGGAAAATAGGAAAAGGCCATCGCGGGTTTATTGTCGGGGGCAACCCGGCGATGTCGTTTGAGGAGGCGTGCAGGCGGCGGGATTTTACGGTAAACGCGATTCTGAAAGATCCATTGACCGGCGAGATCGTCGATCCGTTCAACGGTAGGAAGGATATAGAGAATAAGATACTTCGGCATGTTTCCGATAAAACATTTGCCGAAGATTCGCTTCGTGTTCTGCGGGCGGCGCAGTTTGCGGCACGGCTTGAGTTTGATATTGCACCGGAAACCGTCGAACTCTGCCGTTTGATCGACGTGACCGATCTGCCGAAGGAACGCATCTGGGGCGAGATTGAAAAGTTACTGTTGAAAGCTCAACAGCCCTCGATCGGCCTAAAATGGCTCTACGATCTTGGCGTGGTCGAACAGCTTTTTCCGGAGCTTGCATCGCTTGTCGGCGTGAAGCAAGAGCCGGAATGGCATCCTGAAGGCGATGTCGATATTCACACGATGATGGTCGCGGATGAGGCACGAAAATTGATCGACGATCTGCCGTATGAAAAGCAGGTCACGGTCATGCTCGCCGCGGTCGCTCATGATTTCGGCAAACCGCCGACGACTGAGTTCATCGACGGGCGTACGCGTTCGCGCGGACACGACGAGGCCGGAGTCGAGCCATCGATATCGTTTCTCAATACACTCGGCGTTCATACGCTGAATGGTTATGATGTTCGGAACCAGGTCATTCAGCTAGTCCGATATCATCTGAAACCCGGTGAATTTTATAAGGCGGAATCAAAAAATCCCGTCGGCGACGGTGCGTTCCGACGGCTGGCGCGCAAGGTCGAACCAGACCTGCTTTACCGCGTAGCAAAGGCCGACAGCCTCGGCCGCTACCCGAATGGCGACCGCGGCAAGATGATCTTCGGATCGGAAGCGCAGGAGTGGTTTATCGAACGGGTTCGAGCGCTAAATATAGAGAAAAAAGCACCCGAACCGATCCTGATGGGCCGGCACTTGATCGAACTTGGCCTAACGCCCAGCCCCAAATTCAAACGCATTCTTGATGCGGTCTATGAAATGCAGCTGGACGGCGCCGTGAAAACGCTCGACGACGGGATCGCAATAGCGCGGCAATCGCTCGAGGGCCGATGAAACCGTTGCGCGGTGGTTCAATAGTTCATGTTCCGGCCAAGCTATCCCGCAATCTCGCTGAAAGAAATAGTCAGTGCTTTAGCTACGCCTTCGCCGTAGGCCGGGTCGGCTTTCATACAGTTTCGGACATGGCGCAACTGTACTTCTATTGTAACCCCGTTCATATTTGCGGCCGTATTTGCAAACAATACCTGCTGCTGCTCCGGCGACATCAACCGAAACAGTGCTCCGGGCTGTGAGTAATAGTCATCATCGACACGGTGGTTCCAATGGTCGGCGGCACCTTCGACGGACAGCGGAGGTTCGCGAAAGTCAGGCTGTTCGTGCCACTCGCCGAGGCTGTTTGGCTCGTAGCCTTTTGTGCTTCCAAAATTGCCGTCAACCCGCATCTGGCCGTCGCGATGATAATGATGAGCCGGACAGCGCGGAGCGTTGACCGGGATCTGGTAGTGATTTACCCCGAGACGGTAACGCTGGGCATCTCCATACGAAAACAGTCGCGCCTGGAGCATCTTATCCGGCGAGAAACTGATGCCCGGCACCACGTTCGCCGGGTTGAAAGCAGACTGTTCGACTTCCGCAAAGAAATTCTCAGGGTTGCGGTTTAGCTCCATAACTCCAACTTCGATGAGCGGATAATCGCCGTGCGGCCAGACCTTTGTCAGATCGAACGGATTGTAAGGAACTTTCGATGCCTCAGCTTCGGGCATTATCTGTACCTTTAGCATCCATTTCGGGAACTCGCTGCTTTCGATGGCTTCGAAAAGGTCTCGCTGGTGACTTTCGCGGTCACGTCCGATGATCGCCTCGGCCTCGCCGTCGGTCAAATTCTTGATCCCTTGTTCGCATCTAAAGTGAAATTTAACCCAGAAGCGTTCGTTCTGAGCATTTATGAAACTGAATGTATGCGAACCAAAGCCGTGCATGTTGCGGTAGCTCGCCGGAATGCCGCGATCGGACATAACGATCGTGACCTGATGCAATGCCTCGGGCAGCGAACTCCAGAAATCCCAATTGTTCTGCGCTGAACGCATATTTGTATGCGGATCTCGCTTGACTGCATGGTTAAGGTCGGGGAATTTGAGAGGGTCACGCATAAAGAACACCGGAGTGTTATTGCCTACCAGATCCCAGTTGCCTTCCTCCGTATAAAACTTCACGGCGAAGCCGCGTATATCGCGCTCGGCGTCGGCCGCGCCGCGCTCGCCCGCAACCGTAGTAAAACGCGCAAAAAGATCCGTCTTCTTACCAACTTTGCTGAAAATGTTTGCACGGGTGTATTTCGTGATATCGTTCGTAACCGTAAATGTGCCGTACGCGCCGCTTCCTTTGGCATGCATCCGCCTCTCCGGGATCACCTCGCGATCAAAATGGGCAAGCTTTTCCAAAAGCCAGATGTCCTGCAAGAGAACAGGCCCCCGCGGCCCCGCGGTCATGGTGTTTTGGTTATCGACGACCGGGCTCCCGGCCGCAGTCGTGAGTTTCGGTTTGTCAGACATGTGTTCGTACCTCAATTTTCCTGAAATTTAATTATTTGCGGACGCGAATAAGGTGAGTACCAAATGCTCATGCCGTGGAACTCATCCTTCAGAAGCTGAGCGGTCCGCGATGGGAAATCATTCCATAATATGAGTTTGCGGCTTCCGACCGCAAAATGCAATCGGAAGCCGCAAGCTGTGTCCGTCAAACTTTAGTTTGACGCTCTTATCTACTTTCAACAAACTCAAGTTTGTTTGACGTTAAGGTTTTCCTTCAAGAAACGCCTTAAGTCGACGTGAACGCGATGGATGGCGGAGTTTTCGCAGGGCCTTGGCCTCGATCTGGCGGATGCGCTCACGAGTTACTGCGAAGTGTTGGCCGACCTCTTCGAGCGTGTGTTCGCTGCCGGTGTTGCCGAGGCCGAAACGCATTTTGATCACCTTTTCTT
>JADYZI010000051.1 GCA_020853255.1 Acidobacteriota bacterium | reverse complement strand
CGTACGGGACCTTTCCCTGGATAGACCTGCCGATGGCGGCTTTCACGAACTGGTACAATTCGCACAACTTTTACGGCGACCTCAAGGATATTGAAGCCGCGACGCTGGAGGATGCAAAGAACTTTGCAGCCAAATATTATCAACCGCAGAACGCTGTGTTGGTCGTAACCGGTGATTTCGACGAGAAGGACGCTAAGGCGTGGACAGACAAGTATTTTGCAAATATCCCGTCGCAAAAGGCAGAGCCGATCCCGGACCTAACAGAGCCGAAGCAGACCGCCGAGAAGACCGTTACGCGGACTGATAAACTCGCAAAGAAACCAGCCGTCGGGTTCGCTTATCAAATGCCGAAACGCGGTACGGCTGAGTATTACGCGATGGGCCTGCTCGATCAGATCCTGCTTCAGGGCGATGACAGCATGCTCTACCAGGAATTGGTGAAAAGCAAGAACTACACCAGCCGTTTGAACGGCGGGATAAACGGATATCTCGGGAATATGTTCAATTACAACGGGCCAATGCTTTTTTCGGTCGATCTGATCCACGACGAAAAATTTACGCCCGCCGAGATCCTTGCCGCTGCCGATGCTGTTATTCAGAAAGTGCAGGACAAGCCGGTTGACCAGGCAACGATCGATCGCGCGATAGTGAAACTGCGATCGGGATTCTACGACACGCTGACACAGTTTGGCGGCGTTGGGCGAGCAGATCTGCTTGCGTGCTTTGCTTTGTTTGATGACAGGCCGGCCGAGATCAATGAGATCGAAGCCAATTTCCGCAAGGTCACGCCCGCGTTGATCCAACAGACCGCAAAGGATTATCTGCGCAAAACAAACCGTACCGTTGTGATATTGAATGTTGAAAAGAAGGACGCCGCGGCCGAAATAGGAAACACGGAGGTAAAAGCAAAATGGAAAAAGTAAAAGGTAAAATGTTGAAGAATTCTCTGTTCCTCTGTGCCTCTGCGGTTCTCATTGCGGCCGCTGCCTTTTCGGGCTTCGCCCAGAAGCAGACACCGCCGGCAGGCGGGCAGCCAAAGCCCTTCGTTTTTCCAAAACAGGACACTTACGCGCTAAAAAACGGGATGAAGGTGACGCTTGTTCAGTACGGGGCCGTACCGAAAGTTGCCATGCAGGCGATCGTCCGAGCTGGTGCGATAAATGAAAAGCCGGGCCAGCGATGGCTGTCCGATATGGTCGCAGCGATGCTGAAGGAAGGAACCGCAAAGCGGTCTGCCGCACAACTTGCACGCGAGACGGCTGAAATGGGAGGCAGCATTTTTGCATCGGGTTCGAATGATACGACGACGATTGGCGGAGAGGTCCTCTCGGAGTTTGATACGCGATTCATCGAACTGCTTGCCGATGTGGTCCAGAACCCAAAATTCGCGCCCGCGGACCTTGAGGAGAACAGGGCAAACAAACTGCGCGAGCTTGCTGTTGTCAGAGCACAGGCCCAGAATCTTGCATGGGAAAGATTCCGCCAGACCGTGTTTCCGGGCCACGCGTACGCCGAGATACAGCCATCGGAAGCGGACGTCAAAGCCTACACGATCGACGGGATCAAAGGCTTTTACAATAGCGAATACGGTGCGGCCAGAACACATTTATACGTTGTCGGCCAGTTTGACGCAGCGGCGGTCAAGACGGCGATCGAAAAGCAATTCGGCGGATGGAAGAAAGGCCCCGAGCCGATTCGCAATGTCCCGAAGGTAACAGGCAAGCGGGCCCTTGAAGTTATCGACCGCCCGGGAGCACCGCAATCGACGATATACATGGGCGTTCCAGCGATGTCTCCCTCTGATCCGGACTTTATTAAATTTACGGTAATGGATTCTCTCCTTGGAAGTTCGTTCGGCTCACGCATAACGTCGAACATTCGTGAAAACAAGGGTTATACCTACTCGCCCGGCAGTTTTATTTGGAACAGGTACAAGACCGGCTATTGGATAGAGAATGCCGACGTAACGACCGAGGCAACCGGGGCCTCGATCAAAGAAATACTTTTTGAGATCGACCGGCTGCAAAAAGAGAATCCTTCGGAAGCCGAAATGCAAGGTATCAAGAATTATCTTGTTGGGATCTACGTCCTGCAGAATTCTACGCGGGACGGCGTGATCGGCCAGCTTGAGTTAGTGAATTACAACGAACTGGATAAGAACTATCTCGATACATACATTCAGAAGTTGACTGCGGTCACGGCGAAAGATGTTTCGGACATGGCTGCGAAGTACTTGACGCGCGACAAAATGACAATGGTCGTCGTCGGCGATAAGTCAAAGATCACGAGCCAGCTTGAACCGTATGAAATACCGTAAGGTGTAGTTCATCGCTTAGATCCAGTCAGAAATTGCGGGAGGCGGATCGCGTCCCGCTTTTTCGCACTAATGCTGAAGGCTGGGCAGCGTTCCGGGCGATCCTCATTCTCAAGGGCCAATGGCAGTGCCGCAAATTCTGCTTGTCATGCAAGGCCAAGGCAATTTCGTGCTATCATTAGTGACAGCCCGCCTGGAGGTCACAGAAACAAAATGAGAAAGATCGACATAT
>JADYZI010000050.1 GCA_020853255.1 Acidobacteriota bacterium | reverse complement strand
TCCGGCTTCGGCAGGTCGGGTTTAGGCGGTGGATCGATGAGCAGTTCTATAAGCCTTATCCTACGATCCCTTACTCAAATTTTGCCCAAAAACCCTTCGACGCCGTTCTTGGCTGCGGCGGCGATTACGGCACAAGCCCCGAGGTCGATCTTTGCCATCGCAACCATTATTGGATATACGACAATCAAAAGTGGATGGCCCTCGAGGCTTTGTACGGCGAGGACCAACTTCGCCGGCGTGTCTCATGGGCACTGCATCAGATCTGGGTCGTATCCGCGTTGACGGTCTATCAAAACCGATGGATGCAGGAATATACCGAGATACTCGATCGCAATGCATTCGGTAATTATCGCGACCTGATGCGCGAGATGACACTGAGTCCGGCGATGGGTGAATATCTCGATATGGTCCGCAGTACGCGGTATGATCCGAATGAGAATTATCCGCGCGAACTGCTGCAGCTTTTCTCCGTCGGCCTGTATATGCTCAATCCGGACGGGACTTATCAACTGGATGGCCAGGGAAATCGAATTCCAACTTACGACCAGGCAAAGATCGGCGAGTTCACAAAGGTCTTCACCGGCTGGTCGCAATGTACGAACGCCCAGAATCCCGCATGTGCGAATATTGTGCTCGGGGCGCCGAATTTTATTGACCCGATGATCCTCCTATATCCGGACGATCATGACCAAACCGCGAAATCACTGTTTGATTATCCCGGTGCACCCAACCCCGTGATCGCTGCCTGTACGAATTGTACGAACAACGCGAATCGGCGGGCTTACGCTGAAGATTCGCTGACCCGGACGCTCGAAAATATCTTCAATCATCCGAATGTCGGCCCGTTTGTCGCAAAGCTACTTATACAGCATTTGGTCACGAGTGAACCAAGCCCGGCGTATGTGGGCCGAGTTGCAGCTGCTTTCAACAATAACGGATCCGGCGTTCGTGGTGATATGAAGGCGGTGGTAAAGGCAGTTCTGCTTGACCTCGAGGCCCGCGGAAGCCGAAAGACGGATCCTGCGTATGGAAAGATGCGTGAGCCGCTGCAGTATTTCACAAACATAATGCGCATTTTCAACGTTCGTGCCGGTACCAATTCAAATAGCGGCTCGACGACTCCGCCTGCTTCGTGTCAGGGACGAAGTGACGGTGTTTTTGGCTGGCTGACCGGCAGCCTTGGCCAGGAGATCTGGGCGCCGCCAACTGTTTTTAGTTACTTCCCGCCCGATTATGTTGTGCCGGGAACCGACATTCTCGGTCCCGAATTTGCTCTGGCAAATACGGGTTCGTCTTTCGATAAGAATAACTTCACGCTCTATCTGACACTCGGTGATGGCCTTTGGTTCGAACCAGCCACGGCCGAGGATCCTTATCCATACACGCCTTGCGGGACGTCGCTCGACATATCGGAACTTACTGCATTGGCCACGTCAGATCCGACCGGCAATTCGGTGGTCGAGGCCCTTAATTCGAAAATGATGCACGGGACCATGTCAGAAGCGATGAAGACAAAGCTTCGTGCGGCGATCAATTTTAATATCGAGGCCGAATACAAGGCCCGGCAGGCCTTATTCCTGACCGCAAGCTCGTCGCAGTATCAGATACAGAGGTAAGCGGAATGAACGAGAACAGACGAAAATTCCTGAAACGATCGGGCTGTGCGCTGAGCATGGTCGCCCTGGCTACGCAGGCACGCCATTTTGGATTGATGAGCGCAATGGCAAGCCCGCCGGGAGCTGCTCCATCCGATTACCGGGCGCTGGTGTGCATTCTGCTAAGCGGCGGGAACGACGGAAATAACATGATGGTCCCGAATCATTCGAATTCAGGGATCAGCAACTATTCTGTTTACGCCGCATCCCGTTCTCAACAGGGGCTCGCGATCCCGCAGAATCAGCTTTTGCCGGTCAGTGTGCCTCGATTGGGGAATCTGGCTTACGGGCTACATCCGAGTTTAGGTCCGGTGCCGCAGCTTGGCGGCATCAACAACGGCATTCATGAGCTTTGGGCGCAGGGGAAGCTGGCAGTTGCGTCAAACGTTGGCAACCTGATCACGCCTTTGACCAAGGCACAGTACAATCAGCAGCCGGCCTTGCGGCCATATCAGCTTTTCTCCCATTCGGACCAGGCGCAGCAGCAGCAGTCGGCCCGTTCGGATTCGCCCAGTCCGCTTGGTTGGGCGGGAAGGATCGCCGACAGGACGAATGCGGCGAATAACCCGACCGGCCGTGTACCGATGATAACGTCGATCAGCGGAACTCAGCTTTTCACGCTCGGCCAGGCAACGACGCCTTTGGCGATCGCCGACGCAAATACACCGCTCAATGAGACGCTTGTCCTGTCTGCTAATTGCTGTACCGATCCATTCTCGACCGCCCGCACGACCGCTCTGGCAGAACTGCGCACGATCGATCTTGATTCTGAACTGGTCCGGGCAACGAGCCACATTATGGACCAGGCCCAGACCGCGAGCACCGCCCTGAGCACGTATCAGGAGGTGACCGCCGCGTTCCCGGACAGTTATCTAGGGCGCCAGTTGAAACAGGCGGCGCGCCTGATCAAAAAGCGGACGGACCTGAACATAAATCGTCAGGTATTCTTCGTTGAAATGGGCGGATTCGATACGCACCAGAATCAACTTAGTGCCGGTGATGGTCAGACGGGCCTCCTCGCTGAGCTGAGCCAGGCAATGCGTGCATTTTATGACGAGATGGGCGTTCTTGGACTTCAGAACAAGGTAACGATGTTTACACTGTCCGATTTTGGACGGACGATGGACCCGGCGGGAAGCGGATCAGGCGTTGGTACCGATCATGCCTGGGGAAACCACATGCTTGTGCTTGGTGGATCGGTCCTTGGCGGGGACATTTACGGAAGCACGCGGCCGGATGGAAGCGGAAATGTATTTCCAAACCTTCAACTTGGCGGGCCAGACGACATCGACCCGGACTGGGGCCCGCGCGGCCGGTGGCTGCCGACCACGAGCGTCGATCAATACGCGGCGACGCTGGGCCGATGGTTCGGCTTGAATAACACGGATATCAATGCCGTGTTTCCGAACATTGTCAATTTTTCAAATTCAAACCTCGGATTCATGGCTCCGTAGGATCAAGCTGGAAGAAAAAAAGGAGAATAAAGGAAGAGAATCTGAAAGACACGTGCGGCCCCAGGGTATAAGATCCGCCGCATGTTCTCGAAATTTGATCTCAGCTTCCGGAAGCTATGGGCCCGACGGTGTTCGGCCGGCCTGGCAATGCCGGTTTTCTTCTGGCTTGCATCCGCCATCGGAAATGCCCAAACGCCGACGTCCCCGGCTCGGGATTGCCCAAAAGGCCTCGAGCTCGGTCCCGGCCATCTTGCCCAAACGGCGCCCCAGCGAGTACCGGAGGGGCAAAGGCCTTCCGCCACGGAGTTCGACCCGACCGCGATCCGCGTCGAGACCGACTTGGTCATTGCGGAGTTTGAAGTTCATGACAAGAAGGGAAATCGGGTCGTCGGGCTGACAGTTGGGGATGTCAGGCTTGAAGAGGACGGAGTTGAGCAAAAGATCGATATGTTCGCCTATGGACGGAGTTCCGCATCGATCGGCCGGTCGATAATACTGATCATCGACTACAGCCAAAGTCAGAGTTCTTATATCGAAACAAGCCTCGCGGCGGCAAAGGTGCTTGTTGAGCTTTTGGAGCCAAACGATAGCATGGCGATCGTCAGTGATGACGTTGAGCTGATCTCTGGGTTTACGAACGACAAGGCAAAACTGAAGACTGGCCTCGAAGTGCTCGGTACAAGAGCACGCGACCGGAAATTTGGAATGAGCCGACAGCTTTCCGCGTTATTCGCGGCAGTAGATTAACTGTTTTCAACGGATGAGAAACGTCCTGTTGTCATACTTCAGACCGACGGCGATGAATTTCCGCTGCTTAGCTTGGGCCGGAATATCTTTCGGTTTTCCGGTTGTCCACCTCTGATCGACCGATTTGGGGAACTCGAAACGGTTCTTGAAAGGTCCGGCACGACCGTGCATTCAATAATTCCAGGGCTTCCGCTTGATGGCGGCCATCAGAAGATCGGGATCACCGAAATAGGCCAGCTCGACCTTGAGACAATAGTCCGGCAAGAAGCTCGGATCAGAAAGAACGCCCTTGCCGAACGCAAAAGCTCGCTATTGGATCGACAAGTGAGGAATTGGGCGAACAACCGTCTCCTGGGTGCCAGGGCCGTTGAGAAGATCTCGCGGATGACAGGCGGGACAACGCAATATTTAGGAAGCCCCGAGCGAGCTGGCGAGGTATATCGGCCGATCCTGGACGAGATGAATCAGAAGTACGTCATTGGCTACTATCCGATCGATGCCTTGCGCGACGAAAGGCAGCGTAAGATCAAGATCAGCCTAAAACAAGGTTTGAACTATCAGGTCCGGGGCCGGACATCATACACTCCGGCGATGACGGCCGCGGTTCGGTAAGCGTTTGATCAGGGAAAGCCAGGCGCATCCTCCACCGGATCATCTATCCATCAAAATCTCGAAGATATCCGAACAGGTCTTTTGTTCCAGTATTTCCGCCGCAAAATACAAGTACTAGCTTAGTATTCGGCGCAAAGTTTTCCTTCAACCTGTGTGCTGCGGCAAGAGTGCAGGCTGCAGCGGGTTCCGTCATCACCTTTAGCCGTTCGAGGATGAAGACCATTGCATCGACCGCCTCTGAGTCCGGCACTACCGTAACACTTTCGAAAAGCTGCTGCGCGAGCCCGAGTGTTGTTCCCGTAACCGCCGGAGCGCCGAGCGTTTTTGCGATCGATGTTATTGCGGGCAGATCGATCGGATGCCCGGCGGCCAGAGCCTGAGCCATCGCATCCGCACCTTCTGTTTCAACGCCCCAAACTCGAGCTGAGGGTTTTATGCCCTTAACCGCCGCCGCCACTCCGCACGCCATACCGCCACCGCCGATGCTGGCAATGACATCGGTCGTCCCGGGCAGATCTTCCATGATCTCCAGGCCGACTGTGCCCTGGCCTGCGATCACGAGGGGATCGTCGAACGGATGAACGAACGTCATTCCCTCATTTGTATAGTGCTGTATCTTCGCAAACGCGGCGGCTATGCTCGGCTGAAGATCGACGTCTGCCCCGTAGCCGCGTGTGGCGTCCAGGTAGACATTGGGAGTATTCTCAGGCATCAGGACAACCGCCTTGACTCCCAGGGTCTTCGCCGCATAAGCGACCGCTTGCGCGTGGTTGCCGCCGCTGACCGCAACGACACCCCTTTGTCGTTCCTCTTCCGACAACCGCAGCATCTTGTTGAATGCCCCACGCGGTTTGAACGATCCGGTCTTTTGAAACAGCTCGAACTTTACATAAACATCGAAGCCAAAAAGGTTGCTCAAAGTTTCGCTCTTTGTCAGCGGTGTTCGTCTGATGTACGGCGAAATAACGTCGCGGGCATCGTGTATCGCTGAAAGATCTATGCGGGTATTGCCGGCTCCGGCGGAAGGAGTTGTCATAGCCATCAATATACATCACGATACGATCACCGGCACGCTTGCCGAACGGTATTTGGCACAGCTACCATAAGACCGATGGCAGAAAAAGAATTGATGAGTCCACAGGACATTCACGCCTTTGGGATCGAGATAGTTTTCAAGCAGCTTGAAAAGGACGGTTGGGTGATCCTGTCCGCGGATGTCGCGGCCGACATCCGAACCGAACCGCAGATCGTCGCCGCCAAGGACGGGGAGCGTGCGTTCTTTGTTGTAAGGACCGGCCTGCATCCGGGACGCGGGCGTTTCGAAGAGGGACAGGAGGCTTTCAACACTCTCGTCAATCACGCGGCTGAACACGGCGCGTCGTGTTATTTTGCAAGCGTTGGCATCGCAAACTCCAATGGGACGACCGATGAAGAGATGGCTGTCCCGGTCAAGGGCGTAGCGTATAACATTCAGTTCGACGGATTGATAAAGATGGCCCTTCCCGGTGTGAACACAGTTCAAGGGGACGTCTGATCGCTTCTCTTCAAAAAACCAGCCGCCCCCTTGTTACTCCACGCACTTGGCATGGAATTTTGGTAGGTTTGCAATTGAGAAATGATCAATGCACGGAGGATTCCGCAAAATTTTGCATATTTGGTTAATCCCTGTTTTGTCGGCTCTATTTCTGTAAGATAATATCGATGTTGATGGAATCGCATTCGGCTTGATGAAAGCTGAACGGTGAATGCCGTCCGGATCTAGATCAAACAAGGGAGGGAAATAATCATGGCGGATGAGGGTAAATGCGGACACGAACTTTGCAATTGCGTAGTTTCAGGAGACACAGAATACTGCAGTGACCACTGCAGCGAAGCGGCAGAGCAGGATATAGTGGAGATCTCCTGCGACTGCGGCCATCCTGGCTGCGAACGAAGCGTAGCCTGATCAGTTGAAAAAGGGATGTCTGCGAGTTTCTCATACATCCCTTTTCGATTCATCCGTGAGGTTTGATCTTAGGTCGAATTGCGATTTCCCATGATCAACCTGACAAGCAGCAGCAGGATGATCGCACCCAGGATCGACATGATCCAGCCCGCGGCGTAGTTTTCACCGCCCCACAAGGCACCGCCGATCAGTGTTCCGATGAACGCTCCCGCAATGCCGAGCACCGCCGTAAGGATCCAGCCAAGCACTCCGTCAGGAAATGCTTCCTTTCCCGGAAGCAGGAGCCTGGCAAGTATCCCCACGATAAGCCCACCAATTAGTTGACCGATCATAATAACCTCCTTTTTCGAACAAGATCGTCTATCGCTATATCTTAACTTTTACACCCATTGACCAGGGAAAGGCAAACACCTTTCGCAGGCACAGCGTTGTGTCGATGCCGTAGCTGACTGGGCGAGGTCTTGTATTGATTGAATACGGGTGTTGCCAGCTTCTTAAGGTTTTCGTCTGTTTTTGCCGCGGAGCGATCAGCGGCATAGCAGTTGCACTTCAACGATAGGAACGTCGGTCGATCCTTAAATTTTAACTTGAGGTGAACAATCGGTATGGCAGAAGATGAAAACACTGGAAGTAGCTTTATTTTGGGCGATAACGACCATCATTGTGGTAGCGATGATCGTGGGGGCGATTTACTACAGCGGCGTTCTGGGTGGGAGCAAAAAGCACGAACTGGATATCAACATCAGCGGCCCATCGAGATAGATGAGATCGAATTGGTAAAATCTCGGCCCGCTCAGGGAGCGGGCATTTTTATACGCGTTCTTCGAGATTGTGCCTTTTGATCATGCCGTAAAGACGCGGCCGATATAGGCCCAGTAGATTTGCGGCGGCCTGCTTGTTTCCACGCGTCCGTCGAAGGGCGGCCAAAACTACGCCGCTCTCAAGATTGTTGAAAACGTCGTTCTGTTCATCACCGTCCGCCGGTTCATCAAGGCTCTCGACAATTACCTTTCCAACCTGTTCAAACAATTCATCGCCTTTCAAGCCTGGCGCAAACACCGGCCGAATTCCGTTACCGGCGGGCGAGCCGGCATTCTGGGGCATCGAGGCGATCGGAAACTCGACCTGCGGTGTGGATGGGTCGTGTAGGATGTCGAGCAGTTCTATTGTGTCGCCCCGACTAAGAAGAATGGCACGCTCGATCACATGCTGAAGTTCGCGAACATTGCCGCGCCAACTGTAATTCAGCATTTGATTGTATGCCGACTGCGAGAACCTCATACGGTCGCGATTATATTTCTCCGCGTAGAGTTCAAGAAAATGCTCCGCGAGCATCGGAACGTCTTCCATTCGTTCTCTTAGCGGCGGGATCTTTATCTCGATCGTGTTGATGCGATAATAAAGGTCCTCGCGCAAATTTCCGTCCTTGATGGCGTCAAACGGATCGCGATTGGTTGAACAGATCAATCGGAAATCGGCGTCCTGCGGTTTGTCGCTGCCGACCCGGTAAAAAACCTTCTCCTGCAGGACCCGGAGCAATTTTGGCTGAAGGTCGATCGGCATTTCGCCTATTTCGTCGAGGAGCAAACTTCCGCCGCCGGTCTGGCCGATAAAACCCACCTTATCGCTGTTCGCGCCCGTAAACGAGCCTTTCATGTGGCCGAAGAGTTGAGACTCAATGAGATCCTTTGGAAGTGCAGAGCAGTTAACTTTTACAAATGGCTTGTTTGCCCGGTGACTTTTGTAATGGACAGCATTCCCGATCACTTCCTTGCCTGTGCCCGATTCACCAAGGATCAGGATGTTCGCATCCGACTCGGCCACGTTCTCAATGATCTCGTAGATATTCTGCATCGAGCGAGCGCCGCCGATGATGCCTTCGTAAGAGTTGCGACTCGAAAGGCGGCCACGGAGTTCCTCGATCTCGCGGGCCTGCCGGGAGTTGACCAAGGTCTGTTGCTTTTTCTCAACCGCATTTCGAACATCGACCATCAGGCCCTGATAGTTGCCGTCTTTGACAATATAACCATAGGCGCCCATCCGCGTGGCCTCGATCGCCCGTTCGGCAGAGTCCTCACCAGTAACCACGATTATCTCGGTTGCCGGCGAAATATCTTTTGATCGCCGGACCATCTCGATCCCATTGAAGTCCGGGAGGTTAAGATCGGTTAGTATCACGTCATACTCGGCCGTCTTAGCCAACTCGAGGCCTTTTGCTCCGGTTTCCGCGGTATCGACCTGAAAGTTGTCCGAGGTCAAATGAAAAGTAAGCAGATCAAGCGCAAGCTTGTCGTCGTCGATCACTAAAGCCCGGTTTGCCATAGATTCGCTTCTGGTCCCTTTGTTTTGAACTGTCAAGATTGTATCAAATTCGGACGCTATTTTCATCGAATGCCATGTTGATAGAAGTCATTCTCTTGCCAAAAATGGTATTGCCAAGAACCGTCGGAAGTCTTCAGTTCATTGCCGAAAGGTAAATCGCAATAAACGTGCCAAACGCCACGGCTTTGGCTGTAATTCCTATAAATAAAAAGGGATACGGCAATTTTGGTAGGAAAAAGGATCCGAACGTTCGTACGATAACGATACACTGGTTTGGTACGGCATTGCTTGTCGCCCGCGGGGCCAAGTTTATGCACCTGAAGTTCGGTTGCCTCATTTCTGCATTAGGCATCTATCAGCCATTGGGGCATATTTAAATTCAAGGCCCACGCAGCGATCAAATTTGGTAAACTAAATCTTCAAACACTCAGTGCGGCCCGATTTCCTCGTCGCCTATTCCAACTTCATGGGCCGGTTTTCGGGTTAGCCGCGCAAAATATGGACGCAAAGAACTCTCCTGCTATCGACCTGGACGGCAACACGCTTTCCGCGGAAAGCGTGGCGATCCTGGAGAATGTCTTCGACTTTTTCGGTGTGCTTGACGCCGGTGGCAGGGTAGTCTCCCTGACCGGCCGGATCTTTCGCGGGATGAGCACGGTTCCCGGTTTGCTAAAGGGGCAGATGTTCTCTGAAACTGTGTTTTGGCAATCATCCGAAATGACGTCAAAGCTTGTAGCAAAGGCGATCGCGGCTGCAGTCGCCGGCGAAACCTCAAAGCAGATCCTTGACTTTCGTATCGGTGCCGACGATAAGGTGCCCATGGAAGTTTCTGTCCAATTGCTTCCGTCGACCAAGTTCGTATTCATTTCCGGACAATCGGTGTCCGATCGTCGGGTGCAGGCCGGGCAAAATCGCGAAGCGAGGGAGCAGCTTCTTTTTGCTGCGGAGAATGCGGCGATCGGGTTGTGGTTTTGGGATTTTGCTGAGGATCGAATCTACTCAACGGCCCGCTGCAACGAGCTCTTTGGGTTGCCTGCGTACGAGACATTTCGATACGAAGACTTCCGCCAAGCCATTCATCCAGAGGATCGAGAATTTGTCGATCTTTTTCTCGCCGATTCCCGCGATCGGGGTTTGAAGTACGACGAAGAATTTCGGGTTGTATATTTGGATGGTTCGATGGAATGGTTATCCGCAGAGGGCAGATCATTCCTCGACGACAACGGCCGTCCGCAGCGAATGACGGGCGTCGTGCAGAAGATAACCGAGCAGAAACTCGCGGCCGAGGAAATAACCAAGATCCACGAACGCGAGAAAAAGGCCCGTGAGGAAGCTGTCGAAGCGAATCGGGCGAAGGATTTTTTTCTTGCCTTTGTGTCCCACGAGCTTCGCGGCCAATTGAATAACATTCTTGGCTGGCTGAACGTTGCCCGGACCAAAAGCCTGGACAAGGACAAGCAAGAGAATGCTCTTGAGCGGGTCGACCGGAGTGCGCAGCAGCAAAAGAAACTTATTGACGATCTGGTCGATTCCGCCCGAGTAGCGTCCGGCAGGCTGCGTCTTGAGTACTATCCCACTAACCTTTACACGATCGTTCGCAACTCCTGGCAGGCCCATTTGCCGTCGGCGCAGGAGAGAAATATTCGGCTTGAGTTTGCCAGCGACCGGGAAAGCGTTCCGTTATTTGGAGATGCGAGCCGTCTGCTGCAGGTTTTCGGTAACCTTTTATCGAATGCGCTCAAGTACACACCGGAAGGGGGCCGAGTTTCGATCGACATTGAAACCGCCGACGAATCGGTACGGGTTCAAGTCACTGACACGGGAAACGGGATCGATCCGGACGAATTGCCGAATGTGTTCAGGCAGTTTTCGCCGGTCGCCGCCGCTCGTTCCAATCCGGGCCTCGGTCTTGGGCTGTCAATCGTCAAGATCCTTGTGACAAAGCACGGCGGCCTAGTCAAGGCAGAAAGCGAAGGCATTGGGAGAGGATCGAGATTTACGGTCACGCTTCCGCTGACGGAAACGCCGATCGCGGAGGATGTTGAGCCGACATCCCGTCCCGTACGAGGCAGGCCGCTTGCCGGAAGGTCGATATTGATCGTCGAAGATGATCCCGATTCACGGGAAGTTCTCGAATTCTTCCTAACCGAAAATGGGGCCCGTGTGAAGAGCTGCGATTCTGTCCGTTCCGCCCTTGCGAGCTTTGGTGCGAATGGCCTGCCGAACATTATAATCTCCGATCTCGGAATGCCCGACGAGGATGGATATTCTTTCATACAAAAGGTGAGAGGCATGCCGATGGAATCCGGCGGTGCGGTCCCGGCCATAGCTCTCAGCGCTTTCACTTCGGAGGAAAGCCGGCGAAAGGCGTTGGAGCTTGGATTCAGCCGATACTGCACGAAGCCTTTTGAGCACGACGAACTGATCAAGGATGTACTTGAGCTGCTTGATAGGAACTGACAAAATTCGCGTTTTCATTGTCATGCCTGGCGGATCCATTTCCACACTTCTGGAATAGTTGCGCGTTTGCCGTACATCAGCATACCAACGCGGTAAACTCTTGCTGCCACCCACGCGATCCCGACTATTGTTGCCGCGTTTACAAGGAACGAAAGGGCGATCTGCCACAACGGCGGCGTTTCGGCAAGTATCCGCACCGGCATCGTGATCGGAGCAAGGAAAGGTGCGATCGTGGCCCAGAACGACAAGTCAGAGTTTGGATCCCGGATGACGGCAAAACAGAAGTAAAAAGCGGCGAGCATGATCATCACCGGAATGAATGCGAACTGCCCGCCTTCCTGCACCGACGTGACCATCGATCCGATCAACGCGAAGATCGATGCATACAAGAAGAAGCCCAGAAGAAAATAGATCAAGAACAGGGCGATCATCACGGGCGTGATCGTTGGTACGGAAGCCAGGATCTGACGAAAGTCTGGCTGTAGGGCTAAAAATGCCAGCAAGGCCGATGCGGAACCGACCCAGATCGCGAGTTGGGTCAATCCGGCCAGCCCGACACCCACCAACTTTCCGAGCATCAATTTGAACGGCCGGGCCGATGAGAATAATATTTCCGCGATCCGCGTTTCCTTTTCTTCGACGACCGCACCCATGATCGCCTGGCCGTATATGGCGAGAGTGATATAGATCATCAGGCCGATGACGAAGGATGCTGCCATAACGCCGCTGCTGTCTTTTTCGGCACCGGCTTCGTCGATGCCTTTTGCATCGAAGTTGACTGGCGCGCTCAATGCGGCCACACTCTCTTCGCTGATATTTGCATCGGCCAGCCGCTGCGAGCGGACGGCGTCATTGAGGGCGTCCTTGAACGTGTCGTTCGAGATAAAGTCGCCCCCTTTGCGCGAACGGAAAACAAAGGATGCCTGCGGTGAATCAAAATTTTCAGGGACGATCAAAAAGGCGTCGATCTGATTCGAGAGCACTTTGGAAACTAAGTCTGAGCGAATGTCGCCGCCCGACCGGGCGGCGGTTTCGTACTTTACCAACACAAAATCCTGCATCACGCTGGCCGCAGTGTTTCGCATTTTCTCGTCCTGCGATGCATCGATCTTCGTCATCGAATCCCTGGCGGCCTGCTTAGCCTTTTCCATCATTCGTTCGGTAGAAAGGTTCTTTTCGAGGCGCGGCAAAAGTTTTCCCGACGGATCGGCCACCGCAATGCGCGTCGGTTCGCCTTTGAGCGAAAAGATGATCATTGGCACGAAGGCGAAGCACACCGCAAGGAACGGAAGCAACAGTGTGCTGATCAGAAAGGACCATTTGAGGACGACCCGTTTGTATTCATGTTTTACGATGGCGAGAAATTTTTTCATTGCGTATTGGATCGTTTGCCACAGGATATGATGAAACGCGGCGAATCCGATGAACAAGTTCGTTCGGCCGCGGCACCGATGTCAGAAGCCATTTTCAGGTATCCTCGCCTGAGTCCGAAGCACCCACCTTTTCGATAAAAATATCGTTCAGGCTGGGTTCAGTTATTTCAAACTTTGTCACATTTGCACCGGCTTCGATAAGAGCTTTTAGCAGCCGCTGCGGATCGACTCCCGGGGCAAGGTGCAGTTCCTGTTCGTCCGCATGCGACGCTATTTTATCGATCAGACTTCGATCTGCCAGTACGTTTTCGGCCCCGGTGCCTCGGAAGCTGATCAGATTCAATCCGTAGCTTTCTTTCACATCGCGGAGAGTGCCGCCTAAAACCTTTCGCGATTTATTTATCAGCAGTATGTCATGGCAAAGCCGTTCGGCAGTGGACATCAGATGAGTTGAGAAGATGACCGTTTTCTCGTTGTTCCTAAACTCAGACAGGACGTCGATCATAAATTCGACGTTAACAGGGTCAAGGCCGGAGAAAGGCTCGTCGAGGATAAGAAGATCCGGGTCGTGCAGTACCGTCGAAATGAACTGTATCTTTTGCTGCATTCCCTTTGACAGGTCGGTCGTCTTTTTATTTTTCCACTCGGCCAGGTTCATTCGTTCGAGCCAAAAGTCGATCTTCTTTTCGGCGACAGCGCCAGAAACCCCTTTTAGTTCCGCGAAATACCGAAGTTGGTCGGCCACTTTTAGTTTCTTATACAGCCCGCGTTCTTCAGGCAGATAGCCGATGCGGTCCTGGAGTTCGTAGGAGATGCGTTTGCCGTAGAACTCGATCGACCCTTCGTCCGGCACGGTTATTCCGACGATCATTCGGATGGTTGTCGTTTTTCCCGCGCCGTTCGGGCCGAGAAAGCCGAATACGCGGCCGGCGCGGATATCGAAGCTAAGGTCCTCGACCGCAGTAAATTCACCAAACCGTTTTGTTACGTTTCGCGCCTGGAGCGAAATGGCTGATTCGTGAGATGGTTCCATTCTTTATAGATTGTGCTTACCGATCAGTTTATTTGCAAAGATGGGGGCCAGATCGGAAAAGCGTTCACTAAGTTGGAATGTACTGGCTTATACAGAATTGGACCGATCGGAGCGTTAATATCCCGTGGTGGGCGATGACAGTTGGATCAGTATCCAGCTTGCGAATTCGAAATCGGCCTGAAGTATACAAGTTAGGACAGCATCCCGACCTCGCCCTCCAAAAATTTTATATCGATAGCATTTTGAGAAAAATTTGAAAACGCGAAGGTTGGAGCGTTGGTTTTCGTTACAGGGACGTCCGGGTCAGTTTGTTGTGCTCGCCTCGATCTGAGCTGGACAGTCCTGGTACCAAGTCGATCCCCGATTTGCTATTCGCGCCCGCGAATGTAACACTTAGTCATCGATCCTACTCTCGCGTCGTGGTATGGACGCGCTTCGCCTTAAGCGGTTTTCGGATAAGTCAGAGAGCAGGCCCCATTTGGAATAGTAGAAGTGGCTCTCAAGGAAATTTTTTGAGTATCCGAGATCCGGTCTTTTACGCTGCCTGCGTAATGCCCCGATCCAGAAACTTCTCCAGCATGCCCGGATCGGCCGGGCGAGGAAAATAGACAAATGAAACTTTACGTAGGAAATCTTTCTTTCAACACAACTGCAGACGATCTTACTGAACTGTTCAGTGGCGTCGGGACAGTTCAGTCGGCCAATGTGATCGAGGATCGTGAAACGGGCCGCTCGCGCGGGTTCGGATTCGTCGAGATGTCGTCGAAGGAAGAAGGCAGCAACGCGATCGATCAATTCAATGGCAAGGAAGTGGATGGCCGTCAGCTTAAGGTCAACGAGGCCAAGCCGCAGGAAAGCCGCGGCGGCGGCGGCGGTGGACGCGGCGGGTTTGGAGGCAATCGCGGCGGCGGCGGCGGCTACGGCGGCAACCGCGGAGGTTACGGAAAAGCCGGTTGGTAAATTTCCGCGATCGAACAACATGAGGCCAATGCCGCGGGCGGCGGCCTCATTTTCAAATATAGTTTTCGGAGGTATCTCAATGGCTAATAATCCTGTTACAATGGCCCGTCGCTACGTTTTGGGCGAATTGAACGTTCGCTGCGAACCGGTCGAGAATGTGCCTGTCTATCTGGATAACACGGCTGGCGAGATGCTCGGCTTTGTGGACGAGAGCCTCGGCAAATATGCTGATGCAATAACATTTCATCTGGCTGACGACGTATGCAAAAAGCTCGCGACCGGCCAGTTCACATATTCGCTTGAATACGATTTTGCTGACGTCGAGGATGCTGCCGCAGCCGGGTCTAAACGGCGGATTAAGCTTAGCTCGATAACGCTGGTTTCGCGAAAAGGCTATGAAAAGCCCATTCCGCGCCGCGTTGCGGGAACTGCTACTGAAGCCGTCTAAGCTGTGATACGGCACATAGGGCCGTGAGTGGATCTCCCCGTTCCTCAGTTTTGGGGCACCAGAACCTAGGGCCCCATCGCAAGAATGAAAATATTGCTCTATAACCCGGACAACGGGGTGACGCGCAATTTTATGCCGCATCTTTGGATGTTCCTGCTTCAGGCACTGACGCCTGATGGGCATGAAGTGGTGCTGATCGACGGAAACGCGAAAGCGATGTCGCGCGGCGAACTGGTCCAGTTCTGCCGTGATGAGAATGTCGGCCTTGTTGGCATCGGGTCGATGACGCGTATGGTCGCGCGTGCTTATCAGGTTGCTGACGCATTGCGTGAAGCTGGGATCAAGGTCGTGATGGGCGGGCCGCATGTTACCGAATGCCCGGATGAGGCGCTTGGCCGCGATGGCGGGCCGCGGCACGCCGACGCGGTCGCACTTGGCGAGGCCGACGCAACGTGGCCGATGATCGTTGAGGACGCTGCGAACGGACGGCTTAAAGAGGTTTATCAGCCTGAGAACGATGAAAAAGGGAACGATATCAAACCGGGCCTACAGGAATATCCGCACATTCCGTGGGAAACCCTCGATCTTGAACAGTTCAGCCTTGTCCCGAAATTTCTAAAGCCGATCCTATCCAAATTCGGCACCGGCTGGGGTAAATTTTTCGTCGTGCCTATCGAGACAGGCCGCGGTTGCCCGTACGGATGCGAGTTCTGTACGGTCACGGGGTTCTTTGGCGATTCGATCCGGTTTCGCACGAACGAGAGCGTTGTGGCCGAACTGCTCAGGCTTAAGGCCCGTGCGAAAGAAGAGAAAGGCCAGATCGCCGTTTTCTTTATCGATGACAACCTGGCGATCAACAAAAAGCGGCTCAAATCGCTGCTCCGAGATATGATCGCCGCCGGAGCACAGCTTCCGTGGGTGGCGCAGATCAGCGCAAATCTTTTGGCTGACGAAGAATTGGTTGATCTGATCGCGGAATCAGGCGGGCGTTGGATATTCATCGGCATGGAGTCGATCGACCCGGCGAATATGGCCGACGTGAACAAGAATTTTTCGAAGCCGGCGAATTATAAGGCGGTGCTCGACGGCCTGGCCAGGCGAAATATCTATGCGATCACGTCGTTCATTTTTGGAATGGACAACGACACGGTCGGGGTCGGCGACCGGACAGTTGACGAAATAGAAAGCTGGGCGCCCGGATTGCCGGTATTCGGCCAATTGACGCCATTCCCGGCGACGCCGCTTTACGAACGACTCGCAAAGTCGGGCAGGCTTGAACGGCCAAAACACTGGCTTGATTTTGCCCAATTCGTCATGGCCCACAAGCCGGCGAAGATGTCGATAGAGGAAGCGAGACGGGAGACCATTGCCGCCTGGTCGCGTTCGTATAGCCCTGAACGCAACCTCGAGGCTGTTAGGTCTATCCCTGACGCACCGATCCAGGCCCGCATAAGCCATCTTGTCGCACGCCTCTTTTTCCGCGGTATCTACTTCCCGCAGATGGGCACTCGTGCGTGGCTAAAACTGCTCTTCCAAAACCGCCGCTGTATTCTCGGGTTAACCCGAGAAGGCATCGCGACCTGGCGTGCGTCGAGAAAAGCTGCACCCGCTGTTCCGACGGTGCCAGAGGTCCATCAAGAAAGCATTTAGCAAGTGTGAGCGACGGCACCCGGCCGCCTCGGTCCGCAAGCGTCGGGAGAGGCGTGGGTGTTTGAGGATTTATCGTCGTCGTGACTTGACACACGGGTGAGGAATTCATAATATCTAAAGTTTCGGACTTTGGGGTCTGGGCTGTGTGAGGTTTGGCGACGAACCGCGGCAGTAGATTTTTGAAAGCTTTGACAGGAATTGTAGCGTAAAGGGCTCCGATCATCGCGGCGTCCCGGCAGCGAAATCAGTTGAGCATTGTGCCCATACTAAGGTGCGGGCTTCTGCAGGAAACGCCTCTCGATCGCCACGCTACAGCAAAGTTCGAGCTTTTCAGGGAACATAATCGATCACTAATTCAACCAGCTTCTGCTGCTTGAGCTAACTGCCGGAAATGACTTTCCGAGCAAGAGTCAGGTGAGACGTTAGTTTTGCTTTTAAATGGGACAGGGAACGCGGATCTTTGTCCGCGGGCGGCTTTGGCGGACTAAAGTCCGCGTTGCAAGGTAGATAGATATGCCGACTATTAATCAGTTAGTTCGCAAAGGACGTGAAAGGGTCAAATACAAGACGGCAAGCCCGGCTTTGCAGGCAAATCCGCAGAAACGCGGTGTGTGCACGAGGGTTTATACGTCGACGCCGAAGAAGCCGAACTCGGCTCTGCGAAAAGTTGCCCGTGTGCGTCTGACCAATCAGATCGAGGTTACGACCTATATTCCAGGCATAGGCCACAACCTGCAGGAGCACTCGATCGTGCTTATTCGCGGCGGCCGCGTTAAGGACCTTCCTGGTGTGCGCTATCACATCGTTCGTGGAACGCTCGATGCTTCGGGCGTGGCGAACAGGAATCAGGCCCGGTCGAAATACGGTGCGAAGAGGCCAAAGGGAGCGAAGTAATTTGTGGTTTGCGAGTGTCGATTTGCGATTGTTTGATTCCGCAATTCGAAAATCGTAAATCGTAAATCGACAATCGACATTAACCAGTATGGCAAGAAGAAGAGTTGCAGCAAGGCGAGAGATATTGCCGGATCCGATCTTTAACAGCACGATCGTGACCAAGTTCATCAACGGCATGATGTGGGCTGGCAAAAAGACGACCGCTGAGCAGATC
>JADYZI010000049.1 GCA_020853255.1 Acidobacteriota bacterium | reverse complement strand
GAAATGAAGCTGATCGTCGATCTTTTATATGAAGGCGGCATCAGTAATATGCGATACTCTGTTTCGAACACCGCCGAGTTCGGCGACCTGACGCGCGGCGGCCGCATCATTACCGATGCGACAAAGGCCGAAATGAAAAAGATCCTCGGCGAAATCCAATCCGGCGAATTCGCCGATGAATGGATGAGCGAATGTGACGGCGGCAAAGAGAATTTCAAACGGCTCGAAGCCGAAGGCCAGGGCCACCCGATCGAAGACGTCGGCAAACGCCTGCGTTCAATGATGCCGTGGCTGGAACAGGACCGAAAAGTGGACGCCGCGAAGACTTAGTCCGGATGCCCACTGCAGAAGCCCGCACGTAGTAAGGGCGAAATTGGGTTGTCGGGCAGATGCCCTTACTTCGTGCGGGCTTCCGCAGCGGGCGGAGATACAAAATATGAAATTCTACGATCTCAACCAATTGGAGACTGATGAGGTCGATCCGTCGTATCATCGAAAGGCGGTTTACGGAGACGCTCTTGCCGTTGGCCGTCTTGAGGTGCAGAAAGGTGCCGTGACACAGCCGCACTCGCACGATACTGAGGAGATGATCTACGTGCTCGCCGGTGCATGGATGTTTCATTTGCCGGATGGCGATGTGATACTTGAGGCAAACCAGATGCTGTGCATTCCGGCCGGCGTTGAACATTCGTCGGAGGTGATCGAGGACACGGTCGCGATAGATATCTGCTCGACCATCCGCCACGATTGGCGCACCGGCCAGGACAAACCGCTGCACGACAACCCTGAACAATTCCTCTGGGCCGTCTAGGCAGAGACGCAGGCAGAGACACGACCGGTAGGGAGTGTGCCCCTTCGGATGTCGAATTTTGGATTTCGGATTTCCGATTTTGGATATTGGCTTTGCGAGGACCGCAACCGAAAACTGCCGGACGAGCTAAATAATGTGAGCGACGGAAACGTGAACAACCCGCGGGCGGAGATAGATCAGATCGACAGCGAGCTGCTGCGGCTGCTGAACCGCCGCGCCGCGATCGCGCTGCGTGTCGGAGCGGCGAAATCCGATCTGGACGCTTCGCTCTGCGACCCAAAGCGTGAGCGCGAGGTCCTTGCCCGATTGAAGGCCGAAAATCCCGGCCCGTTCGACGAAGCCGGCATCGAGAATATTTTCCAACGCATCATCGACGAATCGCTTCACCTTCAGCAGCGCACCTATCACAAACCGTCCGATGGATCAGATAATCACGCCCACGACGGCTTGATGGCAGAGCGTTCACGTGTAGCGTTCTTAGGTGAGCGAGGAACGTTTAGCCACGAGGCAGTTCTCGGCATTCTCGGCGAAGATTGCGAACCCGTTTCGTTCCCGACGTTCGAAGATCTCTTTAAGGCGATCGATCGCGGCGACGCGGACTATATCCTCGCGCCCCTTGAAAATACGCTTGTTGGTTCGGTACACCGCTGTTATGACCTGCTGTTAAAGAGCGATCTGAACATCGTTGCCGAAATAGTTTTGCCGGTTGCGCATTTTCTTATCGCGTGCAGCGAGGCGGAATTTGAAACGATCGAAACGGTCGAATCGCACCCCGCGGCACTTGGCCAGTGCGAACGTTTCTTTGCCGCTCATCCCGATTTAAAGCGGATCGCGGGCAACGATACCGCCGGCAGCGTCAAACGCGCTGTGATGAGCGGCGACGTGACGCGCGCCGGAATAGGCGCTCGGCGGACGGCCGAACTGTACGGCGGCAAGATCTTGCGCGAGCATATTGAGGACCACGCGGAAAATTACACGCGGTTTGCCCTGCTTTCACCAAAGGCCAACGACACGAACCGCGGCGACAAGATCTCGATGGTGCTGACGCTGCGGCATCAACCGGGATCGCTGCACAACGCACTGCGGGCGTTTGTTCGACGGAATATTGACCTTTTGAAAATAGAAAGCCGGCCAATTCAGGATTCTCCGTCGGAATTCCACTTTTATCTTGATGTGCGCCCGCCCGCGAGCGAAAGTGAACTCAAGGGAGCACTTGATGACGTTCGCGAACACGCCGCAGATGTAAGATATTTGGGCAGATATCCGACCGTGCGGCTGTGACCATTCTTACTCCCCTCCTTACAAAGGAGGGGAGTCCGCGGCTTTGGGCGGGCGGGGTGGTTCTTTTCTCCGATCTATACGCGAGCGAGCCGGAGAACCACCCCGTCTGCCCGCAAAAGAACGCGGGCATCCACCCCTCCTTTGTAAGGAGGGGAGCTTAGGTAGAGAAATTGTTTTTCTATTATTGTAAGTATGATCCTTATCCTTAAACCAAACATCAGCCTCGAATCGCGCGAGTACAAGCGGCTCGAGGGGCATTTGCAAAATTTGACCAACATCGAATACCGCATCCACAACGTGCAGGGTGCCGAGCAGACGTTGACCGAGATATATTTGATCGGCAGCACATCGGCGCTTTCGCTGGACGAGATGCGGTCGTTCCAGGCGGTGGACAGCGCCGTGCGCATTTCTGAGCAGTACAAGGTGCTCGGCCGTCATAAAGAGGACACGCGTTCGAACGGCTTTACATACAACGGCGTCGATTTCAGCCAGGACAATCTGAACATCTTCGCCGGCCTGTGCGCGGTCGATTCGACCGAAAGTGTCGAAGCGATGATGAAGGCGCTTCAGGGTTACGGCCAGGTCTGCACACGAATGGGCGCATACAAACCGCGCACCAGCGCCTACTCGTTTCAGGGCCACGGCAAGACCTGCCTGCAGTATGTGTTCGAGCTTGCAGGGAAGTACGGCATCCGCGTTATCGCGATGGAGGTAACGCACGAATCGCACGTTGATGAGATAAATAATGCGCTCGATCAAACTGGACGCCCGACCGGCGTAATGCTGCAGATCGGAACGCGCAACACCCAGAATTTTGAATTATTGAAAAGCGTCGGCCGGCAGCAGGAATTTCCCGTGCTGCTAAAACGCGGCTTTGGGATCACATTGGACGAATCGCTCCACGCGGCAGAATATCTGGCAAGCGAGGGCAATCAAAAGGTCGTTTTCGGCCTGCGCGGCATGAAGACCAATATCGGCGACCCGCACCGCAACATGGTCGATTTTGCCCACGTGCCCGTGGTCAAACGCCTGACGCGAATGCCCGTCTGTGTCGATCCGTCGCATTCGGTCGGCTCGCGTTCCCGCAGCCCGGACAACATTCTCGATGTAATGCAGGTCACCGCCCAGGGCGTGATCGCCGGTGCAAATATGATCCTTGTCGATTTTCACCCCGACCCGACATGCGCCCTCGTCGATGGCCCGCAGGCCCTGCGAATGGAGGAACTGCCAAAGTTTTTAGAAGACGTGCACATAGTGCGGGAAGCCTACGAAAAGCGGCGATCACTTTTTGCCTGATCAGCAGTCCTTTGCGGAAGCCCGCACGCAGCAGAAGCCCGCACGTAGCAGAAGCCCGCACGCAGCAGAAGCCCGCACGTAGCAGAAGCCCGCACGTAGTAAGGGCATTCCACGCGCGTCTATGCAGAAGCCCGCACGTTAGTAAGGGCTTAATACGCACGTCGCTGCAGAAGCCCGCACGAAGTAAGGGCATCAAGCGCTTGCAACTGCCGAAGCTCACACGCCGTAAGTGTGTGAAACCCAATATTCACCAATGCCAAACAACAACCGCAGCAGATCGACCACCGCCGGCGTTGAACGAGCGCCAAACCGTGCAATGCTCCGAGCCGTCGGATTCACCGACGCCGATTTCGACAAGCCGGTCATCGGCGTGGCGAACGGATACAGCACTATCACGCCGTGTAATGTCGGTCTCGGCAAACTCGCCGACGCGTGTATTGAAAAAGCGAAACAAGAGAACCTGATGCCGCAGGTTTTCGGCACCATCACCATCAGCGACGGAATAAGCATGGGCACGCCGGGGATGAAATATTCGCTCATCTCGCGCGAGGTCATCGCCGATTCGATCGAGACGGTTTGCCAGGGCCAGCAGATGGACGGCCTTGTTGCCATTGGCGGCTGCGATAAAAATATGCCCGGCGCGATGATCGCGATCGCTCGGCTGAATAGTCCGTCGATCTTTGTTTACGGCGGAACGATAAAAGCCGGGCATCTTGATGGCAAAGACCTGACCATCGTTTCGGCGTTTGAAGCGGTCGGTGAATTTGCGGCGGGGAAGATAAATGAATGCCAGTTGGCCGACGTTGAACGCAACGCCTGTCCCGGCGCCGGTTCGTGCGGCGGAATGTACACGGCCAACACGATGTCCGCCGCGATCGAAGCGATGGGCATGGCGTTGCCCTATTCTTCGACAATGGCCGCCGAAGATGACGAAAAGCGCACGAGCGCCATCGAATCGACGGGCGCGTTGGCTCGTGCAGTTGAGAACAATTTATTGCCCAGCGAAATAATGACAAAAAAGGCGTTCGAGAACGCCATCGCCGTCGTAATGGCGACCGGCGGATCCACTAACGCCGTGCTTCATCTGCTCGCGATCGCGCATTCGGCCAGCGTCGATCTCACGGTCGAAGATTTTGAAAGGATCCAAAAACGCGTGCCCGTGATCTGCGACCTCAAGCCCTCAGGCCGCTATGTCGCCACCGACCTGCACAAGGCCGGCGGCATCCCGCGCGTAATGCGGATACTTCTTGAAAACGGCGTCCTCCACGGCGAATGCATGACGATCACTGGGAAGACGGTCGCCGAGAATCTGCGGAACGCGGACGCCCTCGTCCGCAATGAGGGCGAAGCCCGAACAACGCCCGATGCGTCGATATTCCCGGCAGCGGAGACCGCCGAAAAACAAACGGCGCCGCAGACAGGAGTGTCCGCACTCCACGAGGTCATCCGACCGTTCAACGATCCGCTTTATACCGAAGGTCATCTCGCCATTCTTCGCGGCAATCTGGCGGCCGAATGCGCCGTCGCCAAAATTTCCGGCGTAAAGAACCGCAAGATCACCGGCCCGGCAAAGGTTTATGATTCCGAAGAAGCGGCGATGGAAGCGATAATGCTGCGAAAGATCGAACCCGGCGATATTGTCGTCATCCGCTACGAAGGCCCAAAAGGCGGCCCCGGAATGCGGGAAATGCTGGCACCGACCGCTGCCATCATCGGCCAGGGCCTTGGCGACAGTGTCGGCCTGATTACGGACGGCCGCTTTTCCGGCGGCACCTACGGGATGGTTGTGGGCCACGTTGCACCCGAGGCCGCGACCGGCGGCAACATCGCGCTTGTCCAAGACGGCGACCAAATAACCATCGACGCCGACACCGGCACGCTCAACGTCCACCTGACCGACGACGAACTGACCGCCCGCCGCACAAATTGGCAGCCCCCAAAACCCTGGTACTCCGGCGGCGTCATATCCAAATACGCCCAACTAGTCTCCTCCGCCAGCCAAGGCGCGGTCACCGACCAAAACCCGCCAAGCTAAGGTCAGCAATATCCCTGACGCTGACGGTTTTCAGGCGGTCCACGAGGTCGTAACCAAATGTTCTCGTGCCGGAATTGTCGGTGAGTGTCTCGATCTGGTTCGCGGTGTTAAAAGTGTACTGCCGGTCAAACAGCGTCGCGGTGCTGTCGTCGTCGTCGATCAGGGCAGAGAGGCCGTCGTTTGTGAATTTTGTGTCCTCTCTGACGCCCGGAGTGTACCGCCGAACGCGGCGGCCAAGAGCGTTGTATTTGTAACGCACCTTTTGCTTCCGGGTCGAGGCCTCGGTCAAGCAGTTTTCGGCTCGTACTGAGTGTGTCTTTAAGCTACGGAACGGCATTTTTCTCAATGCCCTTATTTTCGTAAATTATCGTTCTAGTTCGGGCGCCGCCAATAATTACTTCGTCACGCGGACCGAATAGAATGTCCCAGTCCTCGGATGCTGGCATTACCTTTTCGAAAAGGATTTCACCCGAGCCATCGACAATTAACACATAGTGTAAACCGGTCGTCGCTCGGGACAAAGTTCGGCATAGAACTCGATCGTTCGAAGCGGAATTCCGCAGAATTGCGCCGGAGCTGACCGGGTGCATATAGAAGACCGTCGGCAATCGCCTAGTCGCAATGCTCACGTTTTCCCGGAACACTGTGAGTACGAAATTCTCGTATGAAACCGAATATGGGGTTCCGTTGATTTGCGTCCGTTGCGGGTTTGTCGAAGCCCCAACCGAGTTCCCCTTATAAGGAAAATCGTCGAATACACCCTCAAACTCTTGTTTGTAGGTTCCGTAAGCCACTCCCTCCGTTACGGTCGAAATGCGACCCGATTCGATTGAGGAAAACTGCTTTGCTTTTTCTATCTCATCCGTTTCGTCCCACCCGACGCCCCCGACGCCACCAAATTGGCAGGCGAACATTGGAAGGAGCCAAAGCAATATCAATCCGAAAGGGAGATATTTTTGATAATTTCGCATGTCGATTTTTGCTGAATAACCACATCTTGGATATTATTGGCCTACTTACATCTCCAATCGCCAAAGTTCGAACAGGGATCACGGGGAGGGGGTTTAAGCGGTAATGAGCACGTGGTACAACCTGATTGTACCTGCGCCGCCCCATACGCTCCACTCCCGAATCGCGAAACCCCTTGGTTGTACAAACCACCAAACACTGCGCATTCGCCAACCGTTCCACCATTTTGGAGGCAAATCCGGGTAACGTCAGAACCTAACTGGTTATCGCAGCTTGACTTTGGCATTCCGCAGGTCGAATAACACGTATCATGACTTTCGCACGCTGGAGTAATCGAGTATCGATTTCCCACTCGACCGAATAGACTATCCGGAACAAGAAACTCCAGGTATCGATTTCCAGTAGGTCCACATTCAGCGCGACGAGGTGGAATTGGCATGTCCCTCCACACTTCTCGTCCCAATTCTTCAAGATGCCGATACTCCGCGGTCTGCCTAAAAGCGATGTCCGCGTCATCCAATCCCATTGGATCTCGTCGCTCTAGAGGTCGATTCCGAACATAACCATACAGATTGAGGTCGCCGCCATTGAAGCCAATCGGGTCTTCTGAAACAAATCTGCCGAGCTTCTGGTCATAGAATCGCGCGCGAGAGAATTGGAGACCTGAAAATGCGTCATATTCTCGACCGGTGAATTGATAACGTGTTCCTAATATCGCAGTCGGGTTTCCGAAAGAGTCATATGCGGTTTGCGAGGTAAGATTTCCAGTTTGGTCGGCAAGGCCGTTGGTGGAACCCAGATGGTCGGCGAGGAAATAGCTGACGTTGCTGCCGTTCTGGACTGTGAGTTTGCTGTCGATGCCGGGGCCGTTTTGATATTTCGTCAGCGTTCCCGCGTCGTCGTCCACGAGCACATCCAAACCGTCGTGCGTGAATTTCCTCCACTCTTTGCCTTGATTGAAATTTCTTTCGACCCTGCGGCCTAATGCGTGGTACTTGTAACGAACTTCGCTCTTGCCAGTTGACGCTTCAGTGAATCTGTTCTCGTAATCCCACTTGTAACGCCAGAGGCTCGAGCCTTCGCTCTTTTGAATCGCGTTGTCGTTTGCATCGTGCATTATCCTGACGGCATTCTCTCGGCCCGAGACTAATCTTTCCAGTTGTACCGTCTAATGAATTCAATCACGAAACCTGCAAAAATAAGCCATCCAACGACAAACAGAAGTGCAACGAATCTATTTTCCGGTAAAACTTTTACCAGCAATAAAATTAGGAGAATAAATAGAGTCGCTGAAACAACAAATACGATCCTAAACTTTCTTGTTTTTGATGGCCCTTTCATTTGCCTTTGCAATTGCAGATGTACGGAGTTTTGGGATACAGAGTGGTAGAAAAGAGAGGTGTATTCTCACCGATTCTTAAACCAGCTGCAGCTCCACCTCCAATCACCGGACCAATGCCCAGCCCACTTCCCAATCCTCCGTCGTAACTGATGCTGCCCGACCCACCACCAAAGGCTGCTGCATCTACAAATAACTCTGCGGAACCAGAACTTGTTATGCCGCTCCTATATGGGCCCAACGACACCCCTACTTGAGCACCAGCGGTGGCCATCATACCAGTCGCTCCTCCGGCTCCTGACATTAATTTTGTTTGTCCTGTGAATTCGCCCGTAAGAGGATTGAAGCCAAAAACTAGTCCATCCGCACCACCCAAAGGACCAAATTGAACGCCGCCGCCGACTTCGAGGGTAAGCCACGGATTATAACCGTCAATTTTGCACGCAAGTCCATCCATCATTTTTTGAAGAGACAAAGGAGCTGGACAGGGAACGATTGTACCATCAAGTTCTTTACACAATCCGAACGTTCCGTAAGGATCAATTTTCAATAAAGGCGAGCCGTCAAGATAGGCATAGTAATTCACATCACCACTATGAAATCCTATCGGATCTTCCGAACTGAATCTTCCTAGCTTTGACTCGTAGAAACGAGCACGATAGTAGAATTGGTTTGTGAAATTGTCATATTCCCGCCCTGTGAACTGGTAGCGGGTGGCGAGGCTGCCGGTCTGGTTGCCGAATGAATCGTATGAGGCCTGCGATGTCAAAGAACCTGTTCCGTCGGTCAGGCCATTGGTGGAGCCGAGGTGGTCGGCGAGGAAATAGTTGACGGTGCCGCCGTTCTGGACTCTGAGTTTGTTGTCGATTCCAGGGCCGTTTAGGTATTTTGTCAGTGTTCCCGCGTCGTCGTCGATCAGGACATCGAGGCCGTCGTTTGTGAATTTTGTGTCCTCTCGAACGCCCGGAGTGTACCGCCGAACGCGGCGGCCTAAGGCGTCGTATCGATAACGCACCTTTTGCTTGCGAGTCGCGGCCTCGGTCAACCGGTTTTCACCATCCCACGTATAACGCCAGAAATCCTTGCCTTCACTCTTTCGGATCGTGTTTCCATTAGCATCAAATTGATAGCTTGCGGTTGCGGTCGAAGCCATCTGGTTGAATTTACCGGTGGCATAGCCGTATGTCGACGACAGATGCGAGCTTGTCCGATTTCCAACATCGTCGTAATTGTAAAATTCCGTCTGTGTCCCACCAACGCTGACCGTTTTTAACCGATCCACGAGGTCGTAACCAAATGTTCTCGTGCCGGAATTGTCGGTGAGCGTCTCGATCTGGTTCGCGGTGTTAAAAGTGTACTGCCGGTCGAACAGCGTCGCGGTACTGTTGAAATCTTTAAGCCGCTTTAGCAGATCGTTGTTGTAGTATTCGTAAGTCGTCGTCACCCCGTTCGGATAGGCCCGCGAGATCATCTTGTCTTCGTTGTCGTAGCCAAAGGTGATCGTCGAGCTGTCCGATGCGTTAACGATGTTCGACAGCCGCCCCGCGTCGTCGAAATTGTACGTCGCGTAAAGAGCACTATCCAGTTTCAGCCGCTTTTGGTTGGCGGTGGGGATTCGCGCGAGGAGCTGTAAGGCTCCGGGAAAATCATGATTCTGCGATTCGCCGAAGTTTTTCGGAGCTGCCCTGGCCAAGTTTGGTGATTGCGTCAGGAAGTTCCGCAATATTAGGTTCACCGAAGAGTTCAAGCACCCTCCAGGATTTCGTTACAGCGGCCATAATCATGGCCTCATCACCCTCCAAAATTCGACCATTATTTAACGCTAGGTATGCACATAGTTGTTTGGTTCCTGCAAACTCGTTGCCGTAAGCGCATGTATCAATTGCAGAACGATAATAATAGAGAGCTTCATTGGTACGATTCTCATTTTCAAACGATACTCCTGTCTCGTATTCCAAACAGGCACGCAGGAACGACCCCTCGCTACTGTACGGAATCGCAGCCATCCAGTCCTTTCGTGCGTCCTTGTGGAAGCCCAGGTCAGTCTTTATCATTCCCCGGAGGAGAAGGCATTGGCCCTTCATTGTGTTCTTCACACGTAAAAGAACATCATCAAGCAAGGCAATTCCTTCCGAATGATTACCTTGACCCCAAGCAAAAGTAACTTCTTCCAACACCTTATCGAACTTATCTTGATCTTGCATTCTGTTGGTCCTAGATTGGACATTTGTAAAACGGCCACGCACCGCCATTCGCCTTACACTCCCTGAAGCAAGCTCCACAATCTTTTCGTGGCCCCCAGTTATTTTTCCGTCTGTCCGGCTGCCGCGGACTATCGATGCACAATGTCAATAGCCGCATGCATGTGTCCTTTCCACCATCGTTAGCGGGTGGGCTTGGCCAGGGTGTTGTAGGCGTTCGGTAAAAGGGAACCGTTCTCGGAACTGGCTGGCAGTACGGCTGGGCAGTGGGTGAAACAGATATCGTAGGCGGCAGCGGCCGAACGCCGGGATACGGATTTCCAAATGGATTCAACGGGCCGTTAACGAATGGATTCGAGGGATGGTTTGCTGTGTAATCTCCGATCAATGAAGCGCCATAAATCGCTCCGACGCCAACTGCCGCAACCGCGATCTCTGGTGCGGCTAGAGCGGAAAGCACTGTCGCCGCAGGTCCGAGGCTTCTTACTGTATCCGGGTTGAGAACAGTTCCGTCCGGAAATAATCCCATGGAATCCCGGCTCATCAAAGGTTTGTTTTGCACATATCCAAATAGGTTCACGTCGCCACCACCAAACCCTATTGGGTCTTCGGAGGTAAAACGACCCAAGTTTGCGTCATAGAACCTGGCGCGATAGTAATATTGGCCCGTGAAGTTGCCGAATTCCCGTCCGGTGAACTGATACCGCGATGCCAGATTACCGGTTGGCTTGCCGAAGGAGTCGTAGCTTGTTGACGATGTTAACGAGCCGCTTCCGTCAGCAAGGCCGTTTGTGGAGCCGAGATGGTCGGCGAGGAAATACCTAACGTCGGTGCCGCTTTGAATGCGCAGTTTGTTATCGATTCCTGGGCCGTTTAGGTATTTTGTCAGCGTTC
Source organism: Acidobacteriota bacterium (assembly GCA_020853255.1). Next base: position 7,776 of record JADYZI010000049.1, on the reverse strand, counting down.
CCGCGTCGTCGTCGATCAGGACATCGAGGCCGTCGTTTGTGAATTTTGTGTCCTCTCGAACGCCCGGAGTGTAACGCCGCACGCGGCGGCCAAGAGCGTCGTATTTATATCGAATTTTATTCTTTCGGGTCGCGGCTTCGGTCAACCGGTTTTCGCCGTCCCATGTGTAGCGCCAGAGATTGGAGCTTTCGCTCTTCGTCGTCATGTTCCCGTTGGCGTCATAACCGAAAGAACCCGTGGCGGTGGACGTGAGCTGATTGAATTTGCCCGATTGATAGCCGTATGTCGAACTCAGATGCGAGCTTGTCCGATTTCCAACATCGTCGTAATTGTAAAATTCCGTCTGTGTCCCGCCAACGCTGACCGTTTTCAGCCGATCCACGAGGTCGTAACCAAATGTTCTCGTGCCGGAATTGTCGGTGAGTGTCTCGATCTGATTCGCGGTGTTAAAAGTGTACTGCCGGTCAAACAGCGTCGCGGTGCTGTTGAAATCTTTCAGCCGCTTTAGCAGATCGTTGTTGTAATATTCGTAGGTCGTCGTCACCCCGTTGGGATAGGCTCGCGAGATCATCTTGTCTTCGTTGTCATAGCCAAATGTGATCGTCGAGCTGTCCGTTGCGTTAACGATGTTCGAGAGCCGCCCCGCGTCGTCGAAATTGTACGTCGCGTAAAGAGCACTATCCAGTTTCAGCCGCTTTTGATTGACGGTCGATGTTCGCTCGTATTCGTACGCGATCACCTTCCCGAAAACGTCCATGGTGTTGATGACGCGATTTCGATTGTCGTAAGCGAAACTGACCGTCCCCGCCTCGTTGACCGCCGAGGTCAGCCGGGAGATGTCGTCGTACCCGTAAGTCGCCTCCGCGTTCGGCGGTGCACCAGCCGCAACCGGATCGCCGTACTCGATCTTCGTCAGCCGGTTTAGGTTGTCATATGTGTAATTCGTGATCCGCCCCGCGTAGTCTGTCCGCTTCTTTCTGTTCCCGACTTCATCATATTGAAAACTCATCGTCCCGCCCGCCCTCGTCTGGCTGAGCAGCCGACCCAAAGGGTCGTACGCAAACGTGTAAGTTTGATTTATGGCGTCCTTCACCTCGAAGGTCTGGAAGCGTTGATTGTATTTGGTTGTCGTCACCTCGCCTTCCGCGTTCGTTACCGTGTTCGTCCGCGTCGGGTCGTTATAATTATACAGCGTTTCCCGGTTCGCCGTGTCGATATATTTCTTTATCCGGCCAAGTTTGTCGTACTCGAACTTTTCCGCCAGCCGCGTCCCGCCCGAAACCGCCGCCGGATGCGTTATCTCTTTCAGGCATCGGAGTTCTTGATATTCCGTTTGGAATTCGCGGCGGGTTCGATGCATAATCTTTGGCATTCGGTTGGAGTTTCGAAAAAGGTCAAAGGAGAAATAGGGATGTACAGGTTTACACGGGTTTCTGCGATATTGGTGGCGGTCGTTTCATTTGTATTGATCGGGGCTGATGGTGTGTCGGGGCAATTGCGGCTGCCGCGGCCTAGTTCTAACGGGAGCGTGATGCAGACGATCGGGGTGACGGACGTGACGATCAAGTATAGCCGTCCGGGTGTGAAGGGGCGAAAGATCTGGGGCGATGCGGTGGCCGATGCAAAGGGCGAGGCGACGCTTGATAATCAGAACACGCGTCCCGCCGGTGCACCGATCGTTCCATTCGGCCACATTTGGCGGACCGGTGCGAACGAAGCGACGCAGTTCACCGTGACCGATGACGTGCTGATAAACGGCCAGCCGCTTGCCGCCGGCAGCTACAGCCTGCACACGATCCCCGGCAAGGATGAATGGACCATCGTCTTTAACGACACCGAGAACCAGTGGGGAAGTTTTAATTACGATCAGACAAAAGACAAGCTGCGTGTAAAGGCAAAACCACAGGCCGCCGAGCATCAGGAGTGGCTGGCGTTCGAGATCGAACCGACCGCCGACAATGCCGCACAGGTCAATATCCGCTGGGAAAAGGTCTCGGTTCCGTTCACCGTCGAGGTCAAGGACCAGAATGGATTGATCCTGAAGAAGGCCGCGGTCGCGGTCGCCGCCGCAAAGCCTGACGATTGGCAAACGCCGCTGAGTGCCGCAAACTTTGCCAAACGCAACAACGCCGCCGCCGACGCCGGTAAATGGTACGGCCAGGCGCTCAGTGCGATCGACGAACAGCTAAAGGCAAAGCCGAATTTCCAGAACACCGCGCAGAAAGCCAGCATTCTCATCGCCGCCGGCCGTTCGAAAGAGGCAATTCCGGTTGCGGAAAAAGCCGTCGAACTCGGCAAGGCTGAAAAGGCCGATACCTCGGCGCTTGAGAAACGCCTCGCCGACCTGAAAGCGGGGAAGCAGTAAAAGGATCGGGCCCGCGCCTCAGCAGCGGAAGCTAAATAGACTCGCCTCAAATCACGGGACAGACTCACCTTCTGTCCTAAGGGTCTTTTAGTCCACCCGGATTTGCCTTATAATGCGTTGAATATGCAGAATCTTGCGTTAAATGGCCCAACTCCGCGACATTTCCCTATCACGGTGGAGATCTACCATCTGATGGCGGACAAAGGGGCCTTTGCTTCTGATGACCGCGTTGAACTCATTGGAGGAGAAATTTTTGACATGTCGCCAGTTGGCAGCCTGCATGTACGCTGCGTCAATTTCCTGAACGCGTACTTCTCACGTCTTGGCCAGCAGTTCGTCGTCAGTGTTCAGAACCCGATCGTGCTTGATTCTGAAAGTGAGCCTCAGCCAGACATAGCGTTGCTGCGGCCGGTGCCAGATCTCTATAAGGATGAACTGCCGCGTGCAAAGGACGTCATTTTGATCGTCGAAGCAGCCGATTCGAGTGTTGAATTCGACCGCGGATTAAAGTTTAGCCGGTACGCATCTGCCGGTATATCTGAAGCATGGCTGATCGATCTTGCGCATGATCGCGTTGAGGTCCATTCACGGCCGAAGGAAAACGGTTTTGGACTCGTAAAGGTCTATACCCGCGGCGAAAATGCCGTTTCGGAAACCATGCCGGAAATTGATCTGGCCGTTGATGACATTCTTGGCTGAATAAGACGTGCGGAAGCCCGCGTGCTAGCAAGGGCTTAATACGAGCATCTTGCTAACGCGCGGGCTTCTGCATCTTACTTCGAGCCTTTCGGACAACTTCACGCGTCCTCACAATCCCCATTTATCCCAAACCGATTTTGCGGCCTTTGCGATCACGGCGGCACGGGTATCATCATCTGCTTTTGAATCACCGACAAAAACAGCTATCAGGGCATAGTTTCCGTTCGGTAGTTGGATGATGCCGATATCGTTTGTCGCGGCCGTGATGCCGCCGCGTGTGCCTGAGGTCCCGGTCTTGTGCGCGACATAAGCGCTGTCCGGCAAAAGGCCGCGAAGCCGGTCCTGGCCGGGCACTGATTCGTTCATAAAGTCCATTATCAGCTTTCGCCGTTCGCGTTCGAGCGAGTTGCCGCTCTTCAATTCGGTCAACAGAGCGACAGCGGCGTTCGGCGTTGCAAAATTCTCATACTGCACCTTCACGTCCTTTCCTAATTCCTTCTCGGTGCTCTTAACGGCCATATCGCTTATGCCAAGCTCGCCGATATATTTCTGCACTTCGCCCGCACCGCCGGCCAGGTTCATCAGCACGTCGCTGGCCGTGCCGTCGCTTTGCGAAATCGCGTATTCGATCACATGCCAAAGCGGTATCTTCGTCCCATCCGGAAAATTATCGCGCAGCAGCGAGGCCTGTCCGTTTGCGACAAAATCCTCTTTCTTTATCTCTATCTCCTGATCTGCTTTGAATTTCCCGGCATCGACCTGCTTCATCGCCGCCATCGCGATAGGCAGTTTGTAAACGCTCTGCATCGCAAATTTTTCGTCGGCGTTCAGCGAGGCGTTCTGGCCCGTCTCGAGGACGAACGCCGCAATGCCGACCTTGCCATTCGCGCCCTTGGCAATCTCGGCAAACTGTTGTTCAAGCTGTGCGTCCGGTGCCTGGCGCGGAGCGGGCGTCCGCGTAATGACCACGCCGGGCGTAGGTGCGGCCGTCTGATTCGAATTGGCCGCACCGCCGCACGCCGTCAGAAAAATAGCGAGGATAAAAAGGTAATATTTCATAAGCAAACGAATATAACACGTCGCAATAGTCAGTACCACCTCGCGTCAGCGGGTGGGTTCTTAGGCCGCAGGATGTCAGAACCACCTCGCGTAAGCCGGTGGGTTCTTTCGCCTTTCTTGTTCCGTCTATTCCTGTTTACAGTTCTTTGCCGGGCGATAGCCGGCTGCTTCGGCTTCGGCTTTTGAGGCAAATGGGATGCGGTTCTTTTCTGCGATCTTCGAAAAGCCCGGGCAGCCTGGGTTCCAATGGTAGATCTTTGATTGCTTGTTGCCGACGAATTCGAGGCCTGCGGAAACGGGAACCGCCGGCTGCACAGATGGCGCCGGCTGCGCGACCGGCTGGCTTAGCTGCGTCAGGGCGAGTGTTCGTTCCGGTTCTTTCGGCTGCGGATTGTCCTTTCTAAAATCCCACGGCGGAACGGGCTTTGCTTGCGACCAAATATTATCCTTGTTCTTTCGGGCGAACCGTTCGCCTTCGGAATAGCGTTTTCGATCTTCTTTTGCCTGGTCGGCGCCCGCCGCTTTGTCGTACCACGCCAGGCCCGCCCAGAGCATTGAATAGCTAACGTCGCGGCCGAGCAGGAAAACCTGTGCGACCAGCCGTCCGTCATCATCGCGCCGCCGGCCCACGACTGTCACCGGTTGGTTTAGCACCAGCCCGCTCAAAAAATTCTGTGCCGCTGCGCCAAATTCCTGACCGGCCTCAGGGGCGTCAATTCCGGCAAGCCTGATCTTGTGTTCGCGGTTCGCGTTGTCAACGACCGTCATCGCGTCGCCTTCGGAAACGGCCGAAACGCGGCCCGTAAAAGCCGTCAGGTCCTGGCCGGCGCACGGCAACGCGAGAACGAACAACAGAGCGGCCCATAACAGCCGCCCGCAAGCGTTAGACAAAAGCATATCGGGATTTTACACCTAAACGGCGAAAAGGGAAGCGATAAATTTAGAACGAATGCCCGCCCCGATTCTTTCTTAGCATCTGCACCGCAAGGCTGACGGCGTCTATCTGATCGTCGTGGGCGTCGCCGCGGCCGGTAAATCGACATGCCTCGTCGATAAAATTATCTATCCACGGACCGTTCACCAAAACGATCTTGCCTTCTTCGGCAAGGCTTGCCCATGCCTCGGCACGCAAAAGCTTGTCGCCGTCCACCTTAACGCCGCGAAGGCTTCGTCCGGCCGCGCGCGGGTCGCGGCGAAGGTCTTGTACCAATGCCTTTCCGTGCAGTGCCAGTTCAATGCCGTGGGCCGTCGCCGGTTCGGCCGCCATACGCTCAAGCACGTATCGCCGCTGTTCGGGAAATTCTATCCGTTTCCTAAAACCGTCCGCGATATAAAGGTCGCCCGTCTTTGTGTCCAACGCACACCGGAACGAGGCCGTGTAATCCGCCGAATCCTTTAGCGAAACAGCAAGGTCATAACCGCGTGCCCAACGCAGTCCCGCCGGTGCTTTTGCCGCACGCCGCGTGAACCATTCCGGCCGGAATATCGTTCCGCCCAACGGCTGCGGCCGCTGCTGATAAAGCGCGGCAAACGATCGCGGCCCAAGCCGCCGCTTGATGGCAAGCAGGGCTTCCGCATCAAACCGTTCCGGCCACAACGCTTCGCCCTCGGCGCGGCCAAGCGGGTCAAGTCCATCGCCGCCTTCCGGTTCGGCCAGGGCCGCCAGCCGCACCGACTCCCATTTTTCGCCGCCGTCATCCATATCTTTCAACAGCCGGCCCGCGAGGTCGTCGTCATGCCACCGCGTTTGTATCACAATGACCGCCCCGTCCGGTTCAAGCCGCGTGTGAATATCGTCCTTGTACCAATCCCATGTGCTGTCCCGAAGCGTACGGGAATCCGCCGACGCGCGTCCCTTGACCGGATCATCGATAATGATCAGGTCGCCGCCGAATCCGGTGATCCCGGCCCCTACACCAACCGCCTTGACCCCGCCGCCGACGGTTGTTTCCCATTCTTCCGCCGCGTGCTTTTGTTTTGAGATCTCCGTCCGGCACGCGACTAGCCGTTTGATCTTGCGCGAAAATCTGTTCGCAAGCTTTTGGTTGTAACAACCGACTATCACGCGAAGCTCCGGTTCCCTGATCAACCGCCACGCGGCATACCGCACCGTTACCAGCTCCGACTTGCCATGCCGCGGCGGCACAAAGATCATCAGCCGCCGTGCATCGCCGCTGGTGACCCGCTGCAAATGCCCGCAAATAAACAGATGATGCCGTGCAGTCCATTTCATTCCGGGCGTCGCTCTTTTTACCCAATTATCAAATGTTCCGTGCAGCCTGGCCTTGTTTCCCCGGCGGATTCGCTGCGTTTCGGCCCTTCTGTTCCGTCGTTCGAGTGCCGCCTTCCAGCCGAACCGTTCGATCCAGCCCCGGCTTTTCAGCCGGCCTTCCTGATACGTCGAATAAAGATTGCGCGAACGAAACGCCGTCCACCCCGCCGCGTGCATCTCCGCCTCGATCCGCCCGTGCTGCATTCCGCCATACTTCATATACAGCACCCTGCACGCCTCTACCATCGTTGCGTCTTTCTCTTTTCCCATATTTACTGTCCATCCAACCGCCGCCGGATCCCGGCGCCGCACACAAGTCTAGACGCCCGGCACCCGCATTGCCGACCCCGATCCGAAAGCCGCGAACGACGCGAATGATTTGGATAAAACGTATGATAGGAATGAAACGAACGTGGCCCGCCCGGGCCCACCCTAGGTGCCGATTTGCGGCGTGTAGTAAACGCCGCAAATCCACAACTGCCGAGGGCGTGCCTTCCGCCCGCGGCAGTTGTGAGTTGCGACGGTTTTCTTATCTGCTAAACTTCTCGTGATGATTCACTGAAGCACCGTCAAGTTGTGAGTTGCGACGGTTTTCTTATCTGCTAAACTTATCAAGGCTTGGTGAATAGCGGCCTGAGTTGTGAGTTGCGACGGTTTTCTTATCTGCTAAACTTAGAGTTGTGACTTTCTATGATACTATCAAGTTGTGAGTTGCGACGGTTTTCTTATCTGCTAAACTCTGCGTCTTCCTGCGACGAACGCCCGTTCGTTGTGAGTTGCGACGGTTTTCTTATCTGCTAAACTATTCCGAGACCGGGCACCATCATGTGCTCGGTTGTGAGTTGCGACGGTTTTCTTATCTGCTAAACTGGAGCTCTGCGGCGGATAATTACGACTGACGTTGTGAGTTGCGACGGTTTTCTTATCTGCTAAACTACGCTAAAGATGCCGACTTCCGGGCCGCGGTTGTGAGTTGCGACGGTTTTCTTATCTGCTAAACTCCCTTAGCCCTCGGTATCAAGCTCAAAAGAGTTGTGAGTTGCGACGGTTTTCGTATCTGCTAAACTCTACGGCTGGACGCATCGGCTTAAGAAAGCGTTGTGAGTTGCGACGGTTTTCTTATCTGCTAAACTCCATATTTAGCTAGCCCTTTAACTAAAACCGTTGTGAGTTGCGACGGTTTTCTTATCTGCTAAACTTTCCGATAACAGCCGCATTCCGCTGGTAGGTTGTGAGTTGCGACGGTTTTCTTATCTGCTAAACTGATCAGGGAGTTGAATGATGACCGGGATTAGGTTGTGAGTTGCGACGGTTTTCTTATCTGCTAAACTAAAAACGTCATGGTACTTGACATAAAGGGGTTGTGAGTTGCGACGGTTTT
>JADYZI010000048.1 GCA_020853255.1 Acidobacteriota bacterium | reverse complement strand
GCGGCGGCACTGCTGGTCAGTGTGCCCGCGATCATATAAAAGCCGAAGATCGTGCTGAAGAACATCGGTTCCAGCGACATTACCCAATCGAACGAGGCGAGCGAGAAAGTGATCGCAAAAACGACCAGAAAGATCGATGAATAGATCTTTCGCTTTCGTGTGTGTTCGACGTTTCCATCAACGTCCTGTTGGAACGAGGCCCGCTTTATCAGATAGATCAGCCCGCACCATAGGGCAAGAAAGACGACCATCCGTGTGAAAAAGAAAGGTGTACTGAGCCAGGCGTTCTTGAAGCTAAGATCGACCTCCGGCCCATGTGCCGTTAGTGGACCACGTGCCCACTCATACAGCGTGTTGCGTCCGAAAAAGATCAGAAGCATGCAAACGGCCCCGACCGGAACATAGCCCATCATTGCTTCCGGCACCCGCCGCAGGACGGTGGACCAGCCCGCGTTCGATACGGCCTTGAATGCCACGAATAAGACCGCTCCCAAACAGATGGTCAATATAAACATCGAGTTCTGCAGAAAGCTGAACCAAAAGCGGTCGCTCGACATCAAGGCCGCGATGCCTCCGATCACGCCTACGGCCAACATGCCAAAGAGGATATTCCGTTCGAGTCCATTGATGATCACATTCTTCGCCATAGGTCACTTTCCTTGCAAACTGCGAATATAGAGAACTACCTTCCACCGGTCTTCCGCCGAAACCTGGGCGGCGTATGACGCCATATTGTTCCTGCCCATGGTTATGACATGGAACATTGTGCCGTCCGGCAGGGCCTTAGCCGCGTCGGTCAGATACGAAGGAGGATTGGGGAATTTTGGGATCACCGGCCCATCGCCCGCTCCCGTCGTTCCGTGGCAGACAGCGCAGCTGTTTGTGTAGATATATTGGCCGCGCGCAAGATTCTCCGGCGTTGCCTGAAATGGGTTGACCAGTTCGCTCCCCGCACGGATAGCCTCTTCCGGCGTCGCGCCGTAGTGAAATGGCATGAACCCGCGAGGGATAGTTCCGGCGACGGGCGGCTGAAGCGTCATTTTGTTTGGTAGGACAGGATTTGCTGTCTGCGACAGATAGGCGGGCGAGTATTCCATCTGTGTCGGGAATTCACGATTCCGCTTTGTCGTATCGCGGCTAAATGCTGCCATGCCGCCGATCACGACGACCGGCAAGAGAATGAACAGAATCGCGGTCAAGCTCTTTCTCATACAAATCTGTCCCCTTCGACCACCTTGATGGCGTTATATTTTTTAAATAGACGGGCGGCTTTGTCGTTATCGAACGACGCGTCTGCCTGTTTCAGGACCAAAACAAAACGGTCATCCGTAACGCGTTCAAAGATCTCTTTTTTGCTGAATATCCAAAGCCGATTCAGCATAAAGAGCACACCGATCGAGATCAGTCCTGAGAACAACACGGTCAGCTCGAACATGACCGGGACGAAGAGCGGAAACGAATTGAACGGCTTGCCGCCAACGTTTAGCGGCCAGTCATAGGCCGATGTCCAAACTTGAAGAATGACCGCCGAGATCAGCCCAAGTACTCCCGCGACAAATGCTATCCACCCCAACCTCGAGCGCCGCAGCCCTACCGCCCGATCCATGCCGTGGACCGGATACGGCGTAAAAACATCCTGTATCTCAAAGCCGCGCAGCCGGGCCTCTGCCGCTACTGCCATCAGGTCCATTTCATTGTCGAAAAATGCCGCTGCGTAACGCACGGTCTTTTCACTCGGTTCAGTCGCGCGCATAGTGCAATACTCCTTTGACCTCGTTTATCGATATGGCCGGAAACAGCCGAAGGAAGAGCAGGAACGCCGTAAAGAACAACCCGAAACTGCCAACCAGCAAACCCACATCGGTCAATGTCGGGATGAACATCGCCCAACTCGACGGCAGATAGTCGCGATGCAGGCTCGTTACGATAATAACGAATCGTTCAAACCACATTCCGACATTCACGAGAATGCACAGCATTAAGATCAACGGGATCTTCGTCCGGAAAGCCTTGAACCAAAACAGCTGCGGAATAAGGGCGTTGCAGCTGAACATCACCCAATAGGCCCAGGCGTACGGGCCGAGCATTCGATTGATGATGACGAAGATCTCATTGGTATTGCCGCTGTAGAAGCCGGTGAACAGCTCGGTCAGGTAGGACAAGCCGACGATCGAACCGGTCAGCAGCGTGATCTTGCACATATTGTCGAGGTGGCGAATGGTTATGTACGCTTCGAGGTGCATTATCTTTCGCACCGGAATGAGCAGCGTTGTCACCATCGCAAATCCTGAAAAGACGGCACCGGCAACAAAGTACGGCGGAAAGATGGTTGAATGCCAACCGGGAACAAGCGATGTCGCAAAATCGAAACTGACGATACTGTGTACGGACAAGACCAGCGGCGTTGCAAGGGCGGCAAGCACGGCATAAACGGTTTCATACCGCGACCATGTCCGGTTCGAACCATTCCATCCAAGACTGAGGATCGTATAAAAAAGCTTGCGTGCCTTTCCTTTTGCCCTGTCGCGTGCCG